>JBKPBQ010000493.1:0-5614 GCA_046726955.1 Acidobacteriota bacterium | reverse complement strand
GCCCTGTCCCGCCAGATCCAGGACCTCGAGAGCGAGATCGGGTTCCAATTGTTCGATCGCCTTCCCCGAGGTGTCCGCCTGAGCGCGGCCGGGAGGACCTTTCTGGAAGAGGCCCGGCTGATCCTTCAGCACGTCAACGAGGCGACGATCCGGGCCGGGCGCGTGGCGCGCGGCCTCGCCGGGACGCTGCGGGTGGGCTTCACGGAGAGCGCGTCGTGGCACGGCGTGGTTCCCGCCTCATTCCTGCAGTTTCGCCACGGGCAACCCGACGCTGAGCTGCAGCTCAGTCCGCTGAGCTCCCTGGAGCAGGTCCAAGCCGTTCGCTCGGGCCGGCTGGATGCGGGCTACGTCTTCAACATGCCGAGGACCGATCCGGAACTGGATCACGTTCAGGTCGCTTCGCAGAAACTTGTGCTCGCCGCGCACAAGCGGCATCCCTTTGCGAAGTCGAAGAGTCTTCGCCTGCGCGACTTGACCGATGCCGCCTTCGTCTGGTTTCCACGGCGCCAAAGCCCCACCTACTACGACCGGCTCATGCAGGCGTGCTCCCGCGGCGGCCTCACGACCCCACGCATCGTGCAAGAGGCGGTGGATCAGGCCACGTTGCTGAGCCTGGTTGCCTGCGGTCTCGGAGTCGCCTTCGTCAGCGACGCGACGCGCTGGCGGTGTCCGAGGGACGTCGCGCTGCGACCGGTCGTGGACATGCACCTGCCGATCCCCTTCTCTCTCGTCTGGCGGAAGGACAACGCGTCGCCCTTGCTGGCGAGATTCGTGGCTGAGGTGAGGCAACTGCCGGAGGTGCGCGCTCTTGCGAGGAGCGCTGAGTAGCGCGGGCTCGCAGCAAGACATGCGCCTGGTCGCGCAGGCGGCCAACGCCCGCTCAGCCCGAACCCCAAGAGATTGGCATTCACGAGGTCACGGGTTCGATCCCCGTCAGCTCCACCAAATCCGACAAAGACTTAGCGAAGCGACCTTCGGGCGAGGGCGTTTCGCGTCTTGGTTGTGTCTTGTTTCGCGTGACGGGGGCACTCGCGCACGCCGACCGCTCCGAGCTCGAGGACGTGGCGCGATGGCGGTACGGATTGTCCGGAGTCGCGATCTTGGGGTGATAGAGCGTCTCTAGGTCGAGGGGGAGTCACCCTCGCCGCGGACGAACCCCTCCTCACGCAGCCGGACGACATCCCTGGTGGGGGCACTCCCGAAGAATCGACCGTACTCCCTGCTGAACTGCGAAGGACTCAGGTAGCCAACGCGGAGGCACGCGTCACTCGCGTCCATTCCCTGAAACAGCATCAGCCGCCGGGCTTCGTGCAGCCGAAGCGTCTTCTGGTACTGGAGCGGGCTCATCGACGTCACCGCCTTGAACCGCTCGTGGAATGACGACGCGCTCATGCGGACCGAGGCAGCCATCTCCTCGACGGTGACGGGCTGCGCGAAATGCTCGCGTATCCACGCCACGGCCTCGGCGATGCGATGCACGCCGGATTTCGGCTGTGCGATCTGGGCGACGCGGCTGCCGATGGGAGTGCGCAGTAAGCGAATCAGGATCTCGTCGACGGCAAGCGGTCCGAGCAGGTCCGCATCGTCCGCCTGACCCATCAGCTCGAGCAAGCGCGCCACTGCGTCGACGATCGCGTCCGTGGCGCGTCCGACATAGAGGCCGCGATCATCCGACGGCTTTGGGACGCGACGGGGATAGACCCGCGCGGCAAGTTCCGCCACGCGCCCCCGGTCAAGATCCAGCTTGAAACCGAGAAACGGCTCGCGCCAGCTGGCGCGAGTCACCTGCCCGGAGACCGGCAGATCCACCGCGAAGATGAGCATGCGCGCGGGGTCGTACTCGAACACCTCGCGGCCGAGCATGATGACCTTCGCGCCTTGCGCCACGAGGCAGAGGGACGGCCCCAGCGTCGCGTGAACAGCTTCCGAGGTCATCCTCGACCGGCGCAGCGCGTACGCTCCCGGAAGCCGAAGCGGAAATACACCGTCGCGCGGAGCATGGCGCGCGATCAGGTTGGCCAGTCGTCGCAGAGCCAATGCGCCTGGGGCGGCCTGGCTGGTGTCTTCTCGTGATGTGAGGCTGTCGTGGCTTGCAAAACTCTCTGCCCGTTGGTCGACCCGAGACTCCGGCTCGCCAGGGCTCCCTGTCCTGCGGGGCACGTAGGGGCGTCGTCGCCGGGCTGTCTTCATGAGCGAATGGTACAGCCGTCGGGAACACCGCGCTTGCCTAAACCTCCACGTCGGAGGCGTGAGGAGCCCTCACTTTGCGGAGGAATAGGCAAGGGATCCATTACGCGGCCGAGTAGTGTAGTCGTCGACGAATGCACGGGAAGCCGGCCGGTCGGCGCGCGGGTTCGTCGCGAGAGGAGATCGAACCTGGGAAGTCAGCAATTCTCGATGTGGTTCGGCCCCGCGCTGCTGGCCGGTACGGCGGTTGCCGGCGTTCTCGCCACGGCCGACAGCGTGGCTGCGCAGGCTTTCAAGGATGTTCAGACGGCTGACTCGCCGTTGGTTCTCAAGGCACAAGGCAGCTTCTTCGTCGGCGGCGCGAGGGTGGAGCAGACGCAGGGCGAGTTGGGCAGCCTCGGTCCTGGCGGTCACATCAGCATCAACCAGATGTACGTGCGGTACATGGTGCCGCAGGGCGGCGACGGCAACATCCCTGTGGTGATGGTCCACGGCGCCACCCTGACCGGCAAGTCGTGGGAGACCACGCCGGACGGTCGGATGGGCTGGGACGAGTACTTCGTTCGCAAGGGCCATCCCGTGTACGTCCCGGACCAAGTGGGCCGCGGTCGGTCCGGCTTCAATCAAGCCGTCTTCAACAACGTGCGCGCGGGCTCGACGCTGCCAGCCAACCAACCGGTCTGGCTGCGATTCAGCGACGAGGGCGTCTGGCCCAATTTCCGGTTCGGATTGACCCCGGGCCAGCCGTTCCCCGACAGCCAGTTCCCGGTGACGGCCGTGGACGAACTCTCCAAGCAGGGAGTGCCGGACGTCAGCTTCGGCGGCGTCCCCAATCCCAACCCCACCCTCAAAGGACTGGCCGATCTCGCCGGCCAGTTGAATGGTGCGGTGTTGATGGGACACTCGCAGTCCGGATCGTTTCCTCTTGAAGCGGCGCTACTCAATCCGGCCGCAGCGAAGGGGCTCGTACTCGTCGAGCCGGGCAGCTGCCCGGCTCGGTACACGGCCGAGGAGATCGCCATTCTTGCGAGGGTGCCCATTCTGGTGCTGTTCGGCGATCATCGCGACAATCCCACCGGCCTCCCCACGCTGCCTACATGGCAGGCCCGTTACGAGGCCTGCCAGGCAATGATCGGCCGCATCAAAGGTGTGGGCGGTCAGGCCGAGATGTTCGCGCCACCGGAGCGCCCCCTCCGCGGCAACAGCCACATGATCATGCAGGACAAGAACAGTCTGCAGGTCGCCGACCTGATCCTGCAGTGGATCGATGATCGTGTCGGAAAGCGACGCAGCGGGGGCAAGTGACTCCATGAGGGAAAGTAGATCGACGCGCACGTCAACAGAAGAGTTGGGACGACCGACGGGCCATGACACGCTAGCGTTTGTCAGGAGGACGACGTGAAGACACGCACGCTCGGAAAGAACGGGCTCGAAGTCTCGGCCATCGGCCTGGGCTGCATGGGAATGAGCTTCGGGTACGGGCCCGCCAAGGATCGCGCGGAGATGACCGCGCTCCTGCGCGCGGCGGTGGATCGAGGCGTCACCTTCTTCGACACTGCCCAGGTCTACGGTCCGTTCACGAACGAAGATCTGGTCGGGGAGGCTCTGGCTCCCGTGCGAAGCCAGGTCGTGATCGCTACGAAGTTCGGCTTCGCGTTCGACGCGGAAGGCAAGCCGGCGGGGCTCGATAGTCGGCCCGACAGCATCCGGCGCACGGCCGACGCATCGCTCAAGCGCCTCCGGACCGACAGCATCGACCTCCTCTACCAGCACCGTGTCGACCCGAACGTTCCCGTCGAGGACGTGGCGGGCGCCGTGAAGGAGCTGATCCAACAGGGCAAGGTGAGGCACTTCGGCCTCTCCGAGGCGGGGGTGAAGAACATCCGCCGCGCGCATGCCGTGCAGCCGGTGACCGCGCTGCAGAGCGAGTACTCCCTCTGGTGGCGGGAGCCGGAGGAGCAGATCCTGCCCGTCCTCGAAGAGCTGGGTATCGGTTTCGTGCCCTTCAGCCCTCTCGGGAAAGGCTTCCTGACGGGCAAGATCGACGAGACCACGCCGTTCGACGGGAGTGATTTCCGCAACACGGTGCCGCGGCTCTCACCTGAGAACCGGAAGGCAAACCAGGCCGTCGTGGAGCTCGTGGCCGCGGCGGCCGCACGCAAGCGTGCGACGCCGGCCCAGATCGCCCTGGCGTGGGTCTTGGCGCAGAAGTCATGGATCGTTCCCATCCCGGGCACCACGAAACTGACGCGCCTCGAAGAGAACCTCGGCGCGGTGGACGTGGGGCTCACCGCCGACGAACTGCGCGAGATCGGTGAGGCCGCATCGCGCATCGAGGTGCACGGCGCGCGCTATTCCGACGCCTCCCAGCGTATGGTGGACCGATGAGCGCGCGGCTGGTGGCGGTAGCCGTGTCGTCGCTTCTCAGCGCCGGAGCCGTGTCGGGAAAGGAGGTCGCCGTGTCGGCAGAGGAAGCTCCCATTGGGGTCACTCGAGCAGAGACACAAGCTGCCCGTCGGGGGCCGGCCGAGAACTTCACCGGCTCCGTGCGGATCGATCAGGCGTTCCAGGCGACCGCGCCCGGCCGGACATTCGGCGGGCGGGTCACGTTCGAACCAGGCGCGCGCACGGCTTGGCACAGCCACCCGCTCGGCCAGACGCTGATCGTGACGAGCGGGGTAGGCCGCGTGCAAAGGTGGGGAGATCCGATCGACGAGATCCGCGCGGGTGACGTTGTCTGGATTCCGCCGGGCCAGAAGCACTGGCACGGCGCGGCGCCGACCACTGCGATGTCGCACATCGCGATCGTCGAGCAGCTCGACGGCAAGAACACCGACTGGATGGAGAAGGTCACCGACGAGCAATACGGCCGGCCGGTCCGCGCGACGTCAGCCCCTGTCACCCCCACGGCGCCTTCGATGGCAGCCGGCCAGCCCACGCCTGCTCAGCGTCTCATCGGCGACTTCTCGCCGAAGATGGTCCAGCTCACGGACGACGTGCTCTTCGGCGACGTCTGGGCCCGACCGCAGTTGTCGCCGCGCGACCGCAGCCTGATCACGGTCAGCGCGCTCATTGCCATGAACCGGCCCGACCAGCTCCGATCGCATCTCCAGCGCGCACGCGACAACGGCGTAACCCAGGAGGAGATCGTCGAGTCGATCACTCACCTTGCGTTCTACGCGGGCTGGCCGAGCGCCATAACGGCGATCACGGTGGCCAAGGAAGTCTTCGAGGGGAAGTGAGATCGCGATGAAGGCAACAGTCATGTACGCGGCCGGCGATGTTCGCGTAGAGACCGTCCCCGATCGCGGGTGGACCGGCGCCCGCTCGCGCGTACATCGAAGAGCTCATGCCGGACGTTCTGGACGGCCGGATCGAACCCGGCCGCGTGTTCGACCGCGTGAGCGATCTTGACGGTGTGCCGGAG
>JBKPBQ010000492.1:0-7809 GCA_046726955.1 Acidobacteriota bacterium | reverse complement strand
GACGATGGCTGATCACCGCCACCGGGGAAAGATCGTCGGCCGGACCGAGGAGACGTCCCGCAGACGGTGGTTGGCCGATCGTGGAGAAGAAGTCTTCGGAGACGAAGGCGCCGTCCAGCGCTTCGACGCCGTCGCGGCCTTCGAAGCCGAGCAGGCCCGCGCTGTGGCCCGCGAGGGAAGCGAGAGTCCGGGACCGTTCCTTGAAGTCCACGATTTCGAAGGCGGAGAAGTTCGAAAGGCGCCGCTCCCCCCCGAACTCCCGCTGGGCCCCCACGAGGACGAGCGCCTCCGGATCGCGATAAGGCAGCGCGCGCTGCAGGACGCCGTAGGCGACGCTGAAGATCGCGACGTTTGCGCCGATCCCGAGGGCGAGGGTGAGCACGCCCGCAGCCGCGAAGGCGGGAGTTTTCGCGAGGGTTCGCATGGCGAGGCGAAGGTCCGACAAGAGCGTCGTCATGACCGACCCCTTGAGAGGAGTGGCCCGAGGTTCGCATCTCGTCGGTCGTCGCGCAAGCCCCGGTGGCGATCCTCGATCACCTCGGCCTCCGATGAGCCGCTGGCACTCCATCGGGCGCGTCCCCCGTGCCACGCACTCGAACCGCCTCCGGCTCACTCGCGCCGGAGCGCCTCCATGGGCTCGAGGCGCGAAGCGTGCCAGGCAGGGTAGAAGCCGAAGCCCACGCCCACCAGCACCGCCATCCCGAGCGCGAGGAGGAGCAGCACGGGGGCGATCGCAGTGGGCCAGCCCGCGAAACGGTGGATGACGACGGCCCCCGCGATGCCCAGCACCGCCCCGAGCACTCCTCCGGCGGCGGTGAGGAGCGACGACTCCACGAGGAACTGGGCGGCGATGTCGTTCTTGCGGGCGCCGAGGGCGCGGCGGACGCCGACCTCGCGCGTCCGCTCGGCGACGCTCGCGAGCATGATGTTCATGATGCCGATCCCGCCCACGAGGAGGCCGATGAAGGCGATCGCCCCCGTCACCACGTCGAATATGCGCTGCGTGCGCTCGCGCTGTCTCAGGATCTCGCGGGGGACGATCACTTCGAACGTCTCCCCGCCCGTCGTGCGCCGGAGGAGCGACTTCAGTACCTCGGCGGCCGGGGTGACCTGGTCGGGCTGCTCCACCCGCAGCACGATCTCGTCGATGCCGTCCGGCCGAGGGTCCTTGCCGCGGTCGAGGGCGGGCAGGGGAACGAAGACGCAGCGGTTCACGTCGCGCGTGCGGATGGGCCCGGGCCGCGACCGGGCGGAGGAGCGGCTCTCGAGCACTCCCACCACCTGGTACCAGTCCCCCCCCACGCGCACGCGCTCGCCCCGCGGCTCGCCCAGGGGGAAGACGGCCCGCGCCACGGACGAGCCGAGAACGGCCACGCGCTTGCGGTCCGTGATGTCGAGGTCGGTGAGGAAGCGCCCGCTGGCGAGCGCGAGGCGGGCGGCAGTGCTATAGGCCGGCGTCGTACCCACGACCGTGACCTCGGTCTCTCGTCCGGCGCCCTCGACGCCCAGCGCGGCTTCCCGGATGGGGGCCACGGCGACGACACCGGGCACGACGTGTCCCGCCGACTCCGCGTCGCGAAGGACGAGTCCGGGCTCGCTCGACCCGGCCGCGGGGGGCCGGGCCCGCGCCGTCACGCTGTCGATGCCCAGGCCCGCGATCTGCTCGAGCGACTCGCGACGCGCGCCTTCTCCGACCGACGACATCGCGACCACGGCCGCGACGCCGAACACGACGCCGAGGATGGAGAGGCTCGAGCGGAGCTTGTGGAGGAGCAGGCTGCGGACGCCGAGCCGCAACAGCACGCGGGGCGACACCCTAGGCCTCCTTCCGCGCGCCGAGCGTCTCGTCGGACTCGATGCGGCCGTCGCGGAGCTGGATCATGCGCTCGGCCCGGCGCGCGAGCGCCTCGTTGTGGGTGACGAGCACGATCGTCCGCCCCTCCGCGTGCAGCTCGTCGAGGAGCCGGGCGATCTGCTCGCCGGTGGCGGAGTCGAGGTTGCCCGTGGGCTCGTCGGCCAGGATGAGGCGCGGCTGCGTGACGAGGGCGCGGGCGATCGCCGCGCGCTGGGCCTCGCCCCCGGAGAGCTCGGAGGGCCGGTGGTCGGCGCGCGACGAGAGGCCCACCCGCTCCAGAGCGCGAAGGGCGCGCGGCCGCCACTCCGCGTGGGGAACCGCAGAGTAGACGAGCGGCGTCTCCACGTTCTCCACGACGCTCAGGTGGGGCAGCAGGTGGAACGACTGGAAGACGAAGCCGATCGTCCGATTGCGGATCGCCGAGACGGCGTCGTCGTCGAGCGTGGAGACGGTCTCCCCTTCGAGGACGTACTCGCCGCGCGTGGGCCGGTCGAGCCCGCCGAGGAGGCTCAGGAGTGTCGACTTGCCCGAGCCCGAGGGGCCCATGATCGCGAGCTTCTCCCCCTCCGCGATCCGCAGGCTGACCCCGTCGAGGGCGACGACCGGCGCTCCGCCCCCGCGGGAGTAGACGCGGGAGACGTCGCGCATCTCGGCGAGAGGGGGAAGAAGAGGCGTGTCCGCGGCCTCCGGATCACCCCTACGGCGTCGTGACGCCACCGAAATCGGAGGGCGGGGCTCCCGGCTCGCGGAGGAGCACCCTCTCCCCGCGCTCGAGGCCCTTCTCGACCACGACGAAGTCCTGGTTGGACGGACCGAGCACGACCTCGCGGGCCTCGGGCCGCCGGCCCGCCAGCCAGGCGACGTGCCGGCCATCGCGCTCGAAGACCGCCTCGAGAGGCACGAAGAGCGCCTTCTTCCGCTCTTCGACCTCGATCTCGACACGTGTCGTCATGCCCGGACGCAGCCGGGGCTCCGACTCCTTCACCTGCACGGTGACGCCGAAGAACTTCGTCCCCCGCCGCTCCTTCTCCTCCTGGGCGAGCGTGCCCACGAGCGTGACCGTGCCCGTGAGCTTCAGGTCCGGGTAGGCCTCGACGCGCACGGTGACCTTCTGGTTCTTCTCGACCTTGTGGATGTCCGTCTCGCGGACCTTCGTCTCCACCACCATCCGCGAGATGTCCGGGAGGATGAGGAGCGGCTGATTCGCCCAGACCTGGTCCCCCACCTGCGGCTTCCGCTGCTCGGAGCCGAAGAAGACCTCCTTGTAGACGACGATCCCCGGCACGTCCGCGCGCACCTCGCAGCGCGCGAGCTGCTGCCGCGCGAGCTCGAGCTTGCTCTGCGCCTCCACGATGCGGCTCTCCGCGGACGAGATCGCCGCCTGCTTCTGGGCGGTACGGTAGGCGGAAGCACTCTCGAGCTGGCGGAGGCTCTCCTTGCTCGACTGCGCGTCGGAGCGGGCTTGGGTGAGCTCCAGCGGCCGGCCGAAGTTCACGAGCGCGTCGCGCCGCCGCCGGGCGAGCGTCAGTTCCTCCTGGGCGCGCGCCACCGCCTGCTCCTGGCGCTCGAGCTCGACCTTGGTGATGAAGCCTTCGACGAGGAGCGGCTTCAGGTCGTCGAGCTGCGAGCGGGCCTTCTCGAGCTCGCGCTCCGCTTGCGCGACGGCGGCCGCGGACTCCTCCTCCTTGAGCCGGCCCTTCCCCTCCTGGACGTCCTTCAGCTCGAGGTCGCTGCGCTCCGTCTTGAGGCGGGCGGCGGTGAGCTCCTCCTGGTTCTGGATGGCCTGGAGCTTGAGGTCCTGCTTGGCCTTCAGCAGATCGGCCTCCGCCTGGCCGAGGAGCGCCTGGTTGCGGCGGATCTCCTCCTCGAAGGGCGCGGCGTCGAACAGGATCAGGAGGTCGCCCTTGCCCACGAGCTTGCCCTCGGGGGCGAGGGCCACGATCTTGGCCTGGTTGCTCTGGATGCTGGAGGCGTAGGTCACGGAGCGCAGGGCGGCGAGGGTCCCCCCCTCCACGATCGTGACGCGGAAGGGACCCTCCTGGACGAGCGCGGAGGCCGCCCCGGTCGCTCCCGCTCCGGAGAAAACAAGCCAGGGCACCGCGACGATGGCGAGGAGCGCGGCCACGACCGCCGCCGCGCGCGCCGGGCGTCGCCGCGCGGAGTGGACGAGCACCCGCGCGTTCTCCCGCGTCCACGCGCTCGGGTGCAGCCAGGCCGCCGCTCGCGCCCCCGCGGCGAGAAGAGACGCGCGCCGGCGCGCGAAGGACGCGCGGACCTCGTGGACACGCGCGCGCAGCGCGTCCGTGCTCACGGCGCGAACTCCCGCTCCACGTCGAGGGTCCCCGCCGCCCGCTTCAGGTCGAGGAGAGCCACCTGGTAGCTCGCGAGGAGCGAGACGAGCGCGCTCCGCGCCTGGAGGAGGCTCCCCTCCGCGTCCACCACGTCGAAGTTGCTGGCGAGGCCGCGCTGGTAGCGGAGGTCGGCCAGTCGGCGCTGCTGGGCCGCCACCTCCACCGCCTGCTTCTGCAGCTCGACGCTCTTGCGCGTGCGGGCGAGCTCGCGGGCGAGCAGGCGCACCTCGGAGTCGATCTCCAGCTCGCGCTGGCGCACGGCGCGCTCCCGGGCGGCCACGTCGAGGTCCGCGACCGCCTTGGCCGCGCGGTCGGTGGAGCGCTCGACGGGATACGACGTCGCCACGAAGAAGTCGACGCGCGTGTCCCCGACGCGCCAGGCGTCTCCGAACGTCGGCCCGGTGCCGAGCTGGGAGACGCCCACCCCCAGGTCGAGCTGGGGCAGGAGGTTCTGCTTGGCGAGCGAGGCGGTGCGGCGGGCGTCCTGCACCTGGTCCTGCGTCTCCTTCAGCTCCAGCCGGTTGTCGATGGCGGTGCGCACCAGCTCCTCGACGGGCTCGGACTCGGGGGCGAGCGCCTCCGGGAGCACGATCCCCGCCGGCTCCACGGGGTCGTCGGGAGGGACGGCGAGCAGGAAGCGGAACTGCTCGAGGGCGTTGCGGAGTGCGGCTTCGGAGCGGACCATCGAGTCCTCGGTCTGCGAGGACTGCAGCTCGGTTCGGAAGACGTCGAGCTTGCTCACCATCCCCACCTGCAGACGCGCTTCGGAGGCCCGGCGCAGGCTGTCGCTGCGCTTCAGGCTCTGGCGGGCCACGCCCACGAGCTCACGCTGGGCCACGACGTCGTAGAACGCGGCCGCGACCTGGACGGCCAGGCGTTGCCGGTTGACCTCGTAGGTGCGCTGCTGGCCGATGCGGCTGCGCTCGCTGTTCCGGAGGTCGTAGAAGGTCGTGTTCGGCCCGAAGCCGCGCAGGAGCGGCTGGCTCACCACGAGCCGGACGTCCGTGGACTTCGGGAAGGGCGAGAGCGTCTCGGAGGCGAGCGAAGTGAGCAGCCCGGTGGCGGTGACCGTGGCTCCGCTCCAGGGAACGCGCTGCGAGACGTCGAGGCCGAAGGCGGATCCCGTGGGGCCGTGCTGGTAGCGCGGGATGACCTGTGGATAGAACTGCCCGCGGGCCGCCGACTCGCGATAGCGCGCTGACTGCACGCTGTCGGCGGAGTTCAGGAGGGCGAAGTTGCGCTCGAGGGCGATGCGCACAGCGGCGTCGAGGGTGAGCGTGGGCGCGCCCGGAGCCGGGCCCACGGCCTCCTCCGGCAGCGCCTGCTCCGCCGCCTCTGGAGCTTCCTCGAGCACGGGCTCGGGAGGGACCGACGGCGGAACCTGCGGCGGCCGCGGCGGCTCCTGGGCCGGAGCGGCGGCGGAAGCGAGGAAGAAGAGGCTCATCAGGACCGCGGCTTCGCTTCGTTTCACGTATCGAGACAGGTTAGCCAGGGCTCCGGAAGCCGTCAAATATGGCCGGTTTGCGGGCCGGCTTCGTCTGCTGCTAGTCTCAGGCTCCTGTCCGAAGCGAGGTAGACACAGATGAAAACGAGGCTCGGGCCGCTCCTTCTGGTCCTCCTCGCCCTCCCCGCCGCGGCCGCCCAGAAGCCGCAGATCGCGGTCGAGGAGTGGACGCTCCCCAACGGCATGAAGTGGCTGCTCTACGAGCACCACGACTCGCCGACCGTGTCCGGGGGCTGGGTGGCCCGCGTGGGGTCGGCGAACGAGAGGCCTGGAATCACCGGGATCAGCCACTTCTTCGAGCACATGATGTTCAAGGGGACGAGGGTCATCGGCACCAAGGACATCGACGCCGACCTCAAGCTGATCGAGGACCAGGAGAAGGTCGCGGAGGAGATGCGGGCGGAGATGGCGGTGATGCGGGAGAAGCAGAGGCGGGGCGAGATCGACGACCTCGCGAAGCCCGAGAACTGGACGGAGCGCTACAAGGAGCTCGCCGCCCGCTTCGACTCCCTCGTCGAGAAGCAGAGGGAGACGATCATCAAGGACCACTTCACCCAGCTCTACACGAGCAACGGCGGGGAGAACCTGAACGCCTTCACGAACACGGACGAGACCGTCTACTTCGTGCGCGTCCCCGCCAACAAGCTCGAGCTGTGGTGCTGGCTGGAGTCGGACCGGCTCATGAACGCGGTCTTCCGCGAGTTCTACTCGGAGCGGGACGTCGTGTTCGAGGAGCGCCGCATGCGCACCGACTCGACGCCGCTCGGGAAGTTCGACGAGGACTTCAACGCCGTCTTCTGGGAAGCCTCGCCCTACCAGTGGCCCACGGTGGGCTGGCCCTCGGACATCCCGACCTACTCGCTCGCCCAGGCCCAGGCCTACTTCGCGACCTACTACGCCCCCAACAACATCACAGCCGCCCTCGTCGGCGACTTCAAGACGGCGGAGGTGAAGCCCCTCCTCGAGCGGTATTTCGGCCGCATCCCCCGCGGCAAGACCGACCCCCCGCCCGTCGTCACCACGGAGCCCAAGCAGCCGGCGGAGCGGCGCTACGCGGCGGAGGCGGAGACGTCGCCCACCGTGCGCATCTGGTGGAAGGGCGTCCCCTTCGTCCACAAGGACTTCACCGTCCTCGACCTGCTCTCCGACCTGCTCTCCGGCCGCACCGGCCGGCTCTACAAGGGCCTGGTGACGGGCCGCCAGATCGCGAACGAGGTGTCGGCCAGCGTCGACGGCCGCAAGTACGGCGGCTTCTTCGAGGTCGAGTGCACGGTCAAGGACGGCAAGGAGCCCGCGGCGGTGGAGCAGGCGATCTACGAGGAGATCGGGAAGCTGCAGAAAGAGCCCGTGGCCGCGGACGAGCTGCAGAAGGTGAAGAACCAGTACAAGGCGAACGCCTTCCGCCGGCTCTCCTCGCCCTTCTCGATCCTCGTCCAGCTCCTCGTCTACGACGGGCTCGGCGACTGGCGCTACATCAACACCTCGCCGGAGAAGGCGGACGCGGTCACCGCCGAAGATCTCCAGCGGGCCGCCGGCGACTACCTCACGCGCGAGAGCCGCACGGTGGGGATCTTCCTCCGGAAGGAAGGAGGGCCTCCCGAGGATCCCGAGGTGGCCGCGCTGCCCGCGCCCGCCCAGGCCATGGTCAAGCAGAGCCTCGCCCAGATCGCCTCCGAGACCGACGCCGCCCGGCTCCGCGAGGGCATCGCCCAGATGCAGCAGGCGGCGGAGCAGGCCCCGCCGGAGATGAAGCCGGCGATCGCCCTCGTCGTGAAACGCGCGCAGGAGCGCCTCGCCGCGCTGGAGAAGAAGTGATGACTCGCACGGCTCCGCTCCTCCTCGCCCTGGGACTCCTCGCTCACGCGGGCCCGCTCCTCGCCCAGCCCGTGCCCGCAAAGCCCGACGAGCTCCAGTTCAAGCCGCTCGTCTTCAACCCGCCTTCCGCCAGGGACTACCGTGTCGTCCTCCGCAACGGGATGGTCGTCTTCATCGCGGAGGATCGGGCCCTCCCCATCGTCAACATCTCGCTGACCGTGCGGACAGGCCGGTGGCTGGATCCCGCGGACAAGGCCGGCCTTGCCGCGCTCACGGGCAGCCAG
>JBKPBQ010000491.1:0-12902 GCA_046726955.1 Acidobacteriota bacterium | reverse complement strand
CTCCTCGAGCTGGCCCTCGCTCACCACGAACGGAGGGGCGAGCAGGATCACGTCTCCGTTCGTGCCGTCCGCGCACCCGCCGCTCGGGTACGTGACGAGCCCGTCCCGGAACGCCTGGGCGGCCACCGCCTCGGCCTTCCGCTCGGAGCGCGCGAAAGGAACTCGCTTCGCCCGGTCCGCCTGGAGCTCGATCCCCCACAGCAGGCCGCGGCCTCGCACGTCGCCCACGTGCGGGTGATCGAGGAGCGGCTGCAGCAGCCGGCCCAGCGTCTCTCCCCGCGCCGCCGCCTGCTCAACGAGCTTCTCGCGCTCCAGGATGTCGAGCGTCGCGCGGCAGGCGGCCGCCGTCACCGGGTTGTGCGAGAACGTGAATCCGTGGGTGAAGCCGCCGGCCTTCGCGATCGCCGACACCACCCGCTCGCTCGCGAGCACCGCTCCCACCGGCGCATAGCCGCCGCTCATGCCCTTCCCGCAGGTCACGAGGTCGGGCGCCGTCCCGCCCCACTCCGAACCGAAGAAGCGCCCCGTCCGGCCGAAGCCCGTCATGACTTCGTCGGCGACGAGCAGCACGCCGTGGCGGTCGCAGACCTCGCGCACCCGTCGCGCGTAGCCGTCGGGCGGGACCGCGGCTCCCGCGGACGCGCCGAGCACCGGCTCGGCGAGGAAGGCGGCGACACTCGCCGCTCCTTCGCGGTCGATGACCGTCTCGAGGTCGTCCGCGCACGCGATCGCGCACTCCGGATGGGTCTTGCCGAGCGGGCAGTGATGGCAGAAGGGTGCCGCCGCCTCCGGCGTGGCCGCGAGCATCGGCCGGTAGGGAGCCTGGAGGTTCGGCCGGCCGGAGAGCGCGAGCGCGCCGAGGGTGTTGCCGTGGTACGAGACCGAGCGCCGGACCACCTTGTGCCGGTCCTTCTGGCCGACGGCGAGCTGGTAGGCGCGGGCGAGCTTCACCGCCGTCTCGCTCGCCTCCGAGCCACCGGAGACGAGGTAGAGCCGGTTGCAGTCGCCCGGAGCGTGAGCGGCGAGGCGGCGCGCGTAGTCCTCGAGCACGTCGCTCGTGAACTGCGTCCCGTGCACGTAGGCCGCGGAGCGGGCCTGGGCGGCCATCGCCTCCGCGATCTCGCTCCGTCCGTGGCCGACGTTCACCACCACGGCGCCCCCCGCGCCGTCGAGGTAGCGCTTGCCCTCCGTGTCCCAGAGGACCGCCCCCTCCCCGCGGGCGATCGCGGGCAGCTCGCGGCCGAGGGGCCGGTGGAAGACGAAGGACGATGGGAAGGAGTAGCGCACGCTCGTCTGGCGATCCTCGCTCTAGTGGACGATCGTCCGGCTCTGCTCGCGCATGAACTGCTGGACGTAGTAGAGGCCGCCCGAGGCCTTGCCCGTGGAGCCGCTGCCCTTCCAGCCCCCGAACGGCTGGACGCCCGGCCAGGCTCCGGTCGTCGCGCCCGCGCGACGGTTCACGTAGACGACTCCCGCCTCGATGCGGTCCAGGAACGCCTGGATCTCCTTCGGGTCCTGGCTGAAGAAGCCGGCGGTGAGGCCGTACTCGCTCGCGTTGGCGAGCGCAATCGCCTCGTCGAGCGAGGAGACACCGGCGAGGCACACGATGGGAACGAACATCTCCTGGCGGAATAGCGCGTGCTCCTTGGGCAGCCCGTCCACGACGGTGGGAGCCACGAAGTAGCCGTGCCCGAGCTCGCCGTCGCGCAGGAGCGCGCCTCCCGCGAGGACGCGGCCGTCGCGACGCGCCTCTGTGGCATATCGCTCGTAGGCCCGGTACGCCCGCTCGTGAATGACGGGGCCCAGGTAGACGCGCGGCCGGCTCGGATCGCCGATCGTGATCGTGGCCGTCTTCTCGAGGAGCTTCGCGGTGAACGCCTTGCGCACCGACTCGTGGACGTAGACGCGAGAGCAGGCGCTGCACTTCTGGCCCTGGAGCCCGAAGGAGGACTTCATCACGCCCTCCGCCGCCGCGTCGAGGTCGGCGGACGGCATGACGAGCGCGGGGTTCTTGCCGCCCATCTCGGTGATGCAGGGCTTCGGGAACTCGCGGCTGAAGCGGCTGTGGAGCGACATGCCCACCGCCTTGGAGCCGGTGAAGAGCATGCCGTCCACTCCGGGATGAAGGGCGAGCGGCTCCCCCGCGCCTTCGCCCGTGCCGAAGACGACGTGGAGCGCGCCCGCGGGCACGCCGGCCTCCCGGAAGATGCGGTAGAGGGCGAGCGCCGTGAGCGGCGTCTCCTGGCTGGGCTTGAGCACGACCGTGTTGCCGCCGAGGAGAGCGCCCGCGGCGGGACCTCCTGCGAGCGCGGCCGGGAAGTTGAAGGGGCTGATCACCGCCCACACGCCGTACGGGCGCATGACGGAGCGCGTCTCCTCGTTCTCCGTGAAGCGCGCCATCGGCCGGTCGAAGCCCTCGTTCCTTTCGAGCTGGTCGCAGTAGTAGCGCGCGAGGTCGGCGGTCTCCGTCACGTCGCCCATCGCCTCGAGGCGGTTCTTGCCCGCTTCGAGGCTCACGAGGGCGGACAGCTCGAACCCCTGCTCCTCGATGAGGTCCGCGGCTTTGCGCAGGA
The DNA here is from genome assembly GCA_046726955.1 of Acidobacteriota bacterium. Taxonomy (GTDB): domain Bacteria; phylum Acidobacteriota; class Vicinamibacteria; order Fen-336; family Fen-336; genus CAVPGH01. Next base: position 10,329 of record JBKPBQ010000491.1, on the reverse strand, counting down.
TCGCGACCCGCTGCCGCCAGTCGCGCCCCGACCACTCCGGGAAGGCGCGTCGCGCCGCCCCGACCGCACGATCCACGTCCGCCTGCGTGCCCGCGGCGAAGCGCCCGAGCAGGAGACGCGTGTCGATCGGGCTCCGGTCCTCCAGCTCCGTGCCGCCCTTGACCTCCGCCCCGTCGATCCGGTGGCCGTGGCTCCCGCCCAGAGCTCCCTTTACCTTCTCGACCGCGGCGTCGTACTTCCGGGAGAACTCCTCCGTCTGTCCGGCGGCCAGCGTGGCGTAGGTGACGCGCTCCGTGCTCATTTCGGGGCTCCCCGTTGGCGCCATTCTAGAGCAGGGTGCGGAAAAGTATCCTCACGCGGCGCGTCGCACCGCGCGCGCGTCTGTCGATGGCTGCTTTTCCGCACCCTGCTAGTGCGGGTTTCGGCTATCCTCCGCGGCATGAAGACACGCGCGGAGGCCGAGGCCCTCCTCTTCGAGTTCACGCAGGCGGACGCGCTGCGCAAGCACGGGCGCGCCGTGGAGGCCGCGATGCGGGCCTATGCGGGCTGGTACGGGATCACGGACCCCGCGGAGGTCGAGAAGTGGGGCATCGTCGGCCTCCTCCACGACTTCGACTACGAGCAGAACCCCACCGAGGAGACCCACCTCCACGTCGGCCAGAAGGTCCTGCGCGAGCGCGGCTTTCCCGAGGAGATCGTGGAGGCGATCTGCTCGCACGCCGACTACATGCAGATCCCGCGCGACACGCCGCTCAAGAAGGCGATCTACGCGTGCGACGAGCTCGTGGGCTTCATCGGGGCCTGCGTGAAGGTGCGGCCGTCGAAGAAGATCGACGACCTGCCGGTGGACTCGGTGGTGAAGAAGCTCAAGGACAAGGCCTTTGCCCGCTCCGTCGACCGGAGCTACGTCTACGGCGGGGCGGAGGCGGTGGGCCGCCCGCTTCCCGAGCACGTGGGTTTCCTGATCGAGGCGCTGAAGCCGATCGCGAGCGAGATCGGCCTCTAGCAGGGTGCTGAAAAAGCAGGCTTCGACAGCCGCCGCGCGCCGCGTGAGGACACTTTTCAGCACCCTGCCAGGCCAGGGCGGCGCGCGCGCCCGCGCTATCATTGCGCGAAAGCGAGCTCTGCTTGGCTTCCCTCGTCCAGGACGTCTTTCTGGGGACCGATCCCCGCCTCCGCGCCCGCCGTCTCGCCCCCTACGAGGAGGCTCGTGTCCGCGTCGTCTTCCAACCCGACAAGGACGCGACCCTCGACGATCCCCCGCTCGCCGCCTTCCTCGAGGTGCTCGCCACGCGCGTGGAGGTGATCGCGTACGAGCCGCGCGGGCAGGGTGGCAGCGGCGGGCGTTTCGGGCCGCCGGTCGTGGACGACTTGCGACGGCTGCTCGCGGAGCTTCCCGCCCGCTGGCACCCGGGACTGCGTCCGGTGGTGGGGGGACACGGGATCGGAGCCTGGCTGGCCCTCGCCGTTGCCGACGCTCCCGGTCTCGCGGGTGTGCTCGCCCTCGGCCCCGTCCCGAGCGTCCCGGAGGTGGTGGAGGCGGCGCTGCGCTCGCGTCCTCCGCTCGACTTTCCGACGCTCATCGTAGACGGCCGCGACCAGGACGCGGCGGCGCTCGGGCCGATCGCGGACTGGGTGGCGCGCGAGCCCCTGGCCACGCGCCTCACCGTGCCCGGCGACCACGCGGCCCCTCTCGAGCCTCTCTGGTCCGAAGTGGCGGCGGCGTGGGCGGCGGCGAGGGCCGCGCCGCGGTGAGGTCGCTCGCGCTCCTGCTGATGATCCCCGTCGTCCTCGTCCTGCTCGGGACGGTCGGCTATCACTTCATCGAGGGCTGGTCGTTCTTCGACTCGCTCTACATGACGGTCATCACCGTCACCACCGTGGGCTACCTGGAGGTGCACGAGCTCTCGCGGGAGGGCCGCTCCTTCACGATGCTCCTCGCGCTGGGCGGCGTCTTCACGCTGTTCTACGCCGCCTCCGAGATCCTGCGCGCCGTGGTCGGCGGCGAGCTCCGGGGCGCCCTGGGGAGGCAACGCATGGAAAGAACGCTCGCCGAGATCAAGGACCACGTCGTGGTGTGCGGCTACGGGCGCATGGGCCGCCTCATCTGCCAGGAGCTCTCCGCGCGCGGCATCCCGTTCGTCCTCGTGGAGCGCCAGGCGGATCGTCTCCGCGGCTTCGACATCCCCCACGGTGTCGCCCTCGCCGGGGACGCGACGTCCGAGGAGATCCTGTTGCGAGCGGGGCTCCAGCGCGCCCGCGGGCTCATCGCGGTCGCGGCTTCCGACGCGGACAACCTCTACGTGGTGATGACCGCACGGGAGCTGAACGACTCGCTGCTGATCGTCGTGCGGGCCGAGGAGGAGGCGGCGGAGAAGAAGCTCCGGCGCGCGGGGGCCACGCGCGTCGTCTCGCCCTGGGTCGCGGGCAGCCACCGCGTGACCCAGGCGCTCCTGCGCCCGAACGCCACCGAGTTCATCGATCTCGCCACCCGCAACGAGCACCTGGAGCTGCAGATCGAGGAGACCGAGGTCGCCCCCGGCAGCCAGATCTCGGGGCGCATGCTGAAGGACAGCCGGGTGCGGCAGGACCTGGGCATCATCATCGTGGCCATCAAGAAGCCGGGCGGGGAGATGGTCTTCAACCCCGCTCCCGAGGCGATCATCGAGGCAAAGGACGTGCTGATCACCCTCGGGCCGCGGCCGCAGCTCGACCGGCTGGCGGCGCTGGCGCGGCCCTGGGTCTAGTCTTGATTCGGGTCCTGTGACCCTTTAGGATGGTTCGATGGTCACTCGACGGATATACGCGCCTGTGCTGCTGGCCGCCCTGCTGCTTCCCGCGATCGCGGATGGAGGGCGGGCGGAGGAGGCTGCTGCCGGCGTAGGGGCTGGGGCCGCGTCTGCTTCTGCCGCGGGTGTCGGTGACCTCCGCGCGTGCTCCGACACGTCCCTGGAGCACCGGGTGCGGGAGGTCGTAGAGGCCCAGGGCCTGGGAGCGGCCGTGAAGACCGGCCGCCTCGCGCTCGCCCTGGTCGATCTCTCAGCGCCGGGCCATCCCCACCTCGCGATGCTGAACGGCGACGAGATGATCTACGCCGCCAGCCTTCCCAAGATCGCGATCCTGCTCGGGGCGTTCGTGGAGGCGGAGCGCGGACGCCTGGCCCTCGACGAGCGGCATCTGCAGACGATCACGGCCATGGTGCGGTACTCGAGCAACGTCGACGCGAGCCGGGTGCTCGACTGGGTGGGCGAGCGCCGCCTCATCGACATCCTGCTCTCGCCGCGCTACGCCTTCTACGACCCGAACGGGAAGGGCGGCTTGTGGGTGGGCAAGAGCTACGGGCCGTCTCCCGCGTTCCTGCGCGATCCCGTGGCCCAGCTCTCCCACGGCGCCACCGCTTATCAGGTCGCGCGGTTCTACTGTCTGCTCGACGCGGGGGCGCTCGTCTCGCCCGAGCTCACCGCGGTCATGAAGGAAGTGCTGTCCCGGCCCGGCATCCACCACAAGTTCGTGAAGGGCCTGGAGCGCGTGGCCGGGCTCACGCTCTACCGGAAGTCGGGGACGTGGAAGGAATTCCATTCCGACAGCGTGCTCGTGGAGGCGGGGTCGCACAAGTACGTGATGGTCGGCCTGGCCCGGGATCTCCGGGGCGAGGACTGGCTGGAGCGTCTGGCCCAGCCCCTCCACGAGGTCGTGGTGGGCTCCCCGCTCGTCGCGCAGCGGTAGTTTCGCGCTTTTTCCGGCCGCCTTCGTTCCATCGAGACTTCCCGGGATGACGTGTCGATCGCTTTGCGCTCGTGATCAGCGGTCGCTGAGCCGCATGCGCGACGCGTGGAGCGAGGTCACCTTGCGCACGGGCCTCCTCTCGGGTTTGAGAAGCCTCTCCTCGCGACCGTTCCCCTGACGACTCTCCGCGTCCCTCCTCTCAGCACCCGGTACGATCTCCGTCAGGACCTGTCGGCATCCCGAACCGCGGCATATCCGTCGTAGGGCTCCGCCACGACCTTCTCTCGACCACCCTCCCCCGCAACGACGCTCTCTGAAGCGTGCTCCTCTCCTGTCCCGCCTTTCGCCTCGCTCTCGCCCCGACAGGCCAGTCTCCTCTGTCACGGTCCGGGCTGAAACCCGGGCTTGTCTCCGCCTCGAGTGGTCTCTCCCTTCCCGTCCCCGTCACTATCCAGTCTCGAGTGTCTCGTCGCCGGATTTGCCCTTGGGATTCTCGGTTGCAAAGCTCGTCTCCCGTTTTTCTCCCGGCTCTCCTCTCGGGCCTCTCGTCTCGATAGCCTCGGCGATCACGACAGACTCGCATGACGGGCGGTCGAGCCTATGTTTCTTTTTTCACTGATCGGACCTCGCCTGTCCTGCGTTAGGCGTACCTTCGGTCCATGCAATACACAACTCGGTTCGCTCAGGTCTCGGACGACGAGCTCCTTCGCCGTCTGGCCGCGCTCCTTGGGAACTCGCGCCGGCTCGAGGCCGACCTCGTGGCCCACATCGGCGAAGTGGACGAGCGCCGGCTCTACGCGCGCGAGGCCTTTCCCTCGATGTTCCGGTACTGCACGGACGTCCTGCATCTCTCCGAGGCCGAGGCCGGCCTGAGGATCACCGTGGCCCGGGCGGCGCGCAAGCATCCGACGATCCTGGAGATGCTCGGAGACGGCCGCCTTCACCTCTCGGGTATCTCCCTTCTCGCGCCTCATCTCACGCCCGAGAACGCCACCGCCGTCCTGGAACGGGCGGCTCATCGGACCAAGCGCGAGATCGAGGAGATCGTGGCCGAGCTCGATCCCCAGCCCGACGTGCCTGGAGTCATCCGCAAGCTTCCTGTGGCCGCGGCCCCCGACGTCGAAATTGGGACGACGGCTTTGCCGGCACCGCTGCTCCCGGCAGGCAATACTCCGGCGCCGTTTGCTTCAGCCGCGCAACACCGTCCGGACGGTGTTGCCTCGACCATTACTTCACCAGCAGTGATCCAACCTCTCGCCCCGGCGCGCTACAGAGTCCAGTTCACGGCCGGCTCCGAGCTGCGCCAGAAGCTGGAGCGCCTCCAGAAGCTGATGTCGGCCGACCTGGCCGCCGTCATCGAGCGAGCGGTGAGCGAGAAGCTCGAGCGTCTGGAGGCGAAGCGCTTTGGCCTGGCTAAGGCTCCGCGGAAGGCGGCGGCGAGACCGACTGCGCAGGTGGCCTCGATACCGGATCCGCAGCCGGACACTCGTTACCTTTCGATGGCGCTGCGGCGCGCGGTCTACGTGCGCGACGAAGGGCGATGCCGCTATACCAACGCGAAGGGCTGGCGGTGCCCGGAGCGGGTTCGGCTCGAGTACCACCACAGGTTTCCCTACGCCCTGGGCGGCCAAGCCACGCTGCGCGACGTCTGCCTGATGTGCCCGCCGCACAACCGGTACGAGGCCGAGCACGACTTCGGGCGAGCCTTGATCTCGCGGCATCGGGCGGCACGGGGCAAACCCAAGAGAGAGTCGGCATGAGGTAGGCGAAGCCGCAAGGTCTCGGCGACAACGCAGACAGGCGCGTATGCGAGCCCCACGGGGACTCGCGCGGTCATGATGTCGGCGTTCGCTGCGGATCGGACGCCGAGGGCCTGATTCCCGCAACGGTGAGCCCGGAGGGCCAGATGCCGGCGGCACAAACGCAGTGCCGCTCGGCGTCGGCGCGGGAAACGGCTCCGGAGGACCGAGCGCCGCGTCGGTGAAGACGATCCCTAGCGGACCCGCGGTGTGGGTGTGGCGGACCCGGGCGGAGCGGCCGGTGAAGGCGTAGGGGTAGGCATAGGCGCAGGCGTGGTCGCCGGGGAAGGCGTCGGCATAGCAGTGGGTGCCGCACGCGGAGCGGCGGCGCCGCCGTGGCGCGCCTCCACGAGCTTCTGGATCCGCGTGGCGAGCTCCATGTGGACGGACGCCGAGTTCCGGCGGAGCACGTTGGAGACGATCGTCACCATGTAGTAGAGCCGCCGCTCGCCCGCCGGGTGCTCCACGATCGCGACGGAGTTCATGTAGTTCTTGACGTTGCCCGCGTACGGCACGCACGTGAAGCCCGCCTCCTTCGCGCACTCCCAGAGCGAACCCGACTTGAAGTACACGGCCGAAGGAGCCAGGACGGGCGAAGCGGCGTAGCGGATCCGGCGCTCCGTGACGTACAGGAGCCGCTTGATCTCCCGGCTCGAGAACTCGTCGACGAGCCGTCCCTCCTCCAGCCGCACCAGGTAGCGGGCGAGCTCCCGCGCCGACCCGTAGCTCTCCCCCGATCCCGAGACGACCAGCTTGCCGCGGTGCGTGAAGATGCTCCCCTGCTTGAAGAGGTCGAGGTTCAAGCCGTTGCGGGTCACCGGCTCCAGGAACGTCCGCTCGAAGAGCGCGTTCTTCTCGGCCATCGGCGTCTCCTTGAAGAAGCGCCGGATCTCCGCCTCCGCCACCGGGTACGAAGTCCCGTACTGGCGCACGAGCATGGCCTCGCGCATGACCATGCCCGCGGCCGAGTTCGAGCTCGGCGAGAGCATCCAGTCGAGGTACTCGTAGAGCGACCCCTTGTCGCCGATGCGGATCGTCCGCCGCTCCAGCGCCTTCGTGGCCGGGTCGAAGAAGCGGACGGTGTGGTGGTCGGTCTGCGAGAAATCGTCGGCGGTCACGATCGTCTCCCGCAGCACGCGCCGCCGGGCCTCGACGTCCGGCCACGTGTCGGCCAGCGCCTGGAAGAGCGCGACGGCAACGAGCAGCTTGCCCACGCTCCCCACGTTCTGCCGGTGGTCGCCGCGATACTCGGCGTAGCGAGGGACGGCGGGATCGGACAGGTCGAGGAGGCCCACGCTGTAGCTCTCGGCCTCGGCGCCGAGGAGCTCGGTGACCTGCCGCGTCAGCTCGGGATCGGGGAGAGGCAGATCAAAGTCGTGACGGTCGAGGAGCCGCAGGTCCACGTCCGCGAGGCCGAGCCGGGCCCCCGGAGGCTGCCGCGCGTCGCGCACGAGACCCTCCTGGGCGAGCCGGATCCCGAGAAGGCGGCGGATGCCCGTCGACTCGTAGCCCTCGAGCGGGTAGGCCGACGCGAATCCCGCCGGCAGCAGCAGGACCGCGGCGGCGAATGCCGCGGCAGACGACGGACCCAAACACCGCGTCACGGCTTCGGCGCCTCCGAGAGCCGGACCGTCCGCGAGAACGCGGAGAGAAGGCCCTCGTCCATCCGGTGCAGGTAGATGCTCGCCCGCGCGCGCCGGCTCTCCAGGAACGGACGGATCTGCAGCAGCGCGAGCTTGCCGCCCACGAACGCGAACTCCACGTCGGCGGCGGTGGACTTGCCTTCGTCGTCCACGATGGCCGGGAAGCGCGCCGGGAGGTCCCGCGAGAACTGGGCGAGTGTCTTCACCTCGGCGGCGTCCAGCAGAGTCTCGCTTCCGCTCGTCCGCAGCTTCGCGACCCCGCCCTCCGGCCGCGGCGCGTAGCGCCAGGGCGCCGTGGCCGTGGCCAGCGCGCGCACGCTCCCGTCGCGCGAGTCGATGCGCAGCGACTCCGCCGCCTGCCCTTCCACCGCGCCCCCCATGCCCTCGTTCACCGCGACGGAGAGAACGGCGCGGTCGCCACTCTCCAGGCTCTGCGTGACGAGCACGCCCGAGACGTCCGAGGGAACGGTCTCGAGCAGCAGCACGGCGGGATAGACGTTCTCGGGGTCCTTCATGTGGCCCTGGCGCCAGGCCCAGGCGCGCGCGGTGAACGGCGAGGCCCAGACCTCGCGGATCGCGTCGGTCACGGCGTCGAAGCCCACCACGTTCGGGACCGTCAAGTTGAGCCCGGCCCCTGTGAACCCGGGCAGGTCCTCGACGTTCGTGTCGGAACGCACGAAGACGCCGCCCTTCCACCCCGCGCCGAAGACGCGGTCCATCGCCGCCCGGAGCCGCGCGAGGAACTCCGGACCCAGATCGCTGTTGCGGATGAGGTCGTAGAGGTGCGTCCTCAAATCCTCGGACGCCGCGTCCTCCTCCGGAGAGTCCCTGGGCATGGCCTCGATCGCCCGGAATCGCGCCACCATCCACTCGTAGATCGACTTCCCCGTCTGGCCGTAAGGCCGGTCCAGGACGACGGCGCGGAAGAGACCGAAGGGAATGGCGACGCCTCGCGTCACCGCCTCGGGGAAGTGCTTCCGCAGCTCGCCCAGCTTGGCCGCCTTCGGCCCCACGATGCGGCCCGAGTCGGAGGCGCGAAGCTCCTCCAGCGGAACGAAGTCGCGAACCGAGAGGTCGAGCTTCTGGAGGTCGGGCCGGATCACCAGCTGATCGTCGTTCTTCGCGCGGTCGTCGAGTGCGGCGTCCCACTCGCGCGAGTCCTCGGCGAGCTCCACGACCCCGCCCGGGCTCACGGCGAGCACGACCCTTTGGCTGTCGCGCGAGCGCACCTCGTCGAGGAGCTCCTCGTCCACCGCCACGTTCGGGATGCCGAGGTTGCGGGCGAGGAGCTGCACGTGGGAGAGCGGGTTGCCGGCCCCCGCGGTCAGGATGCCCGCGAGCGGCGGAAGGTCGGCCACCGTCTCCGGCAGCACGTAGATGCCGTCGGCCCGGAACTCGTCGAGGCGCCCCATGTTCGGCCGCGCGTTCAGGATGCCGCGGGCGAGGCCGGGGTTGAGCGCGTTCAACCCCACGCCGACCTCGCGCCCGTAGAGCTTGTGGTGCACACCCGCCAGGCGATTCGCGTCGCGGAGCAGGCCGTCGAGCACCTGCGAGTACACGAGGAGGGGGCTGCCCCGGAGCTGGTCCTGGATGAAGAGGTCGGCGAGGGGCTCGATGCGGGTGAGCTTGTCCATCGCCTCCTGGAAGTGGAAGCGCAGCGCCTGCGTGCCCCACGCCGGGGCGAGCGACAACCGTTTCAAGGCCACGAGGTAGTCGCCGAGCGAGGCCTCCTGCCCCGCCAGGGGTGCGGTCTCGCGGACGAGCTCGGCGCGCAGCCGTCCGTTGAGGTGGCCGGTGCCGTAGCCGGCGTCCCCCGTGGCGCGCAGGAAGGCCAGGCGCTCGGCGCGAGTCATTCCCGCCGCGGCCCCGCGCAGCTCGGTCCCCGCCCGGAACGCCTCGGTCTCCGCGGCCAGGCTCAGGTCGAGGAGCCGCAGACGTGCGCTGGCCGCGTTCACCTTCGGCAGCGCATCCCGCAGGTCGGCGAGCAGGGCGGCGCACGCCGCGTAGCGAGAAGCCGGCGAGCCGGCAGCGGTGAGGCTGCGCGCGCTCGCTCTCAGCATCTCCTGGAGCCAGGGCGCGCGGGTCATCACCGCCGCCTCCTGCTCCACGTGCTCGACGAGCGGCGGGCCCGCGTAGACCTTCTCGATCTGCGCGGCGAGCGCCTCGTACCGCGCGGCGAGCTCGGGGTGGCTGGAGCGGGCCGCGTGCTCACGCACGCTGGCCGCGTCTCTCGCCTCGGGCGTCCCGTGGATCTTCGCGCGCAGCCGGACGAAGCCCGGGTCGAGGTCGCCGAGCGTCGCCGCCATCTCGCGGACCTGCTGGATCGACGCCGTCTCCTTTCCGTGGGGAAGCAGACGCGCACCCGCCCGCAGCGCGGGGAAGCGGAAGCCGATCCAGTCCGGGCCCGCGAGCATCGCGAGCAGCAGCGCTCGCGCCCCGTCGCGCTCGTCCTCGGCCTGCACGGCCCCGCGGTAGTACTGGGCGCGCCTGTAGATCCAGCCGTTGTCGGCTCCGACGAGGAACCGCTCCACCAGGATCTGCGCGAAATTCTCCGGGAAGGCGGGATCCGCGACGAGAGCCGGCGCGTCGATCCCGGCGAGCACGTTCGCGACCAGGAAGCCCTCCGCGCGCAGCGCGGTCGTCCGCGGGCTCCACTCGCCGTGCTGCCAGCCGCCGCCGCGCTCGGCGCACGCGCTCCCGGTGGGAGGAAGCACCGACCCGTCCTTGCAGAACCAGCGAATCCGGGAGAACGGACCGCGGTCCGCGGTCTTCATCTCCTCGATCCAGGCGCGGCGGTCCGGAGCCGGCAGCGCCGGCGCGGCCGCCGGCATCAGGAAGAGCGACGCCACTGTCAGGACGACACGCATCCGCCGCCCGTCCCGTCTCCTCCTCACGCGCATCGGCCCTTCCCTCGCGAAGCGACAGGTTACACGAGCCCGGACCCTCGTGCCGGCCCCTATGGCTTCGAATCTCGGCCCACGGCCGTGGCCATGAGGGCGCCGAACACGAGGATGATGCTCGAGACGTAGGCCCAGAGCACGAGGGCGACTGCGAAGGCGAGGGGACCGTAGATGGCCTCGAGCCGCATCCCCGGCAGCCGCGAGACGAAGATCTGCTTCGCGACCTCCCAGCCGCCGCCGGCCCACAGCGCCGCCTGGAGC
>JBKPBQ010000490.1:0-4502 GCA_046726955.1 Acidobacteriota bacterium | reverse complement strand
GGGGAGGCCGGCGTCACGCTGGGTTCCGCCGGCTTCCCGGAGGACGGCTCGTCGAAGCGCGGGACCTCGATCCGCATCGACTCGCGGATCTTGTCCGCCTCCACCTCCGTCTCGATGGTGCGCTTGAACTCGTTCGAAGCTTTCCGGAACTCCGCCATCATCTTCCCGAGGCTCTTGCCGATCTCGGGCAGCTTGCGGGGTCCGAAGACGATGAGGGCAACGACCAGGATCAGGAAAAGCTCGGGTCCGCCGAGGGTGCCGAACATTCTGCGATCTTATACCAGGAGCGGCGCGAGGGGGATCCCGGGGCAAGGCCGCGTTGACAGGAAGCCTTTGATCCGTCTACAGTTAGGCATGTTGGCCGCTCGGCGCTCCGCCCTCGCGGCACTCCTGCTCGCGGGCCTGGCGTCTCCCCTGCGCGCCGAGATCCCTGTCGTCGACCTCGAAGGCGTCGTTCACGCGGTCACCGCGGCCCACGTCGTGCACGCGATCGAGCGCGCCGACGCGGAGCAGGCGCCGCTGCTCGTGCTGCGCCTCGACACGCCCGGCGGCCTCGACACGTCGATGCGGCAGATCGTCGACAAGATGCTGAACTGCCGCACGCCGATCGCGGCGTTCGTCGCCCCGTCGGGTGCGCGCGCGGCCTCTGCGGGCTTCATCATCCTGCTCGCCGCGGACATCGCGGCCATGGCGCCGGGAACGAACACCGGCGCCGCCCATCCCGTCTCGGGGATGGGGCAGATGGACGAGGTCATGTCGAAGAAGGTCACCTCCGACGCGGCCGCGTACATCCGCGGGAAGGCGGAGAAGCGCGGACGCAACGTGGAGATGGCGGAGAAGGGCGTCATCGAGAGCCTGTCGTTCACCGAGACGGAAGCGCTCGACAAGAAGCTCATCGACCTCGTGGCCAAGGACGTCGACGACCTCATCGCCCAGCTCGACGGCCGCGAGGTGAAGCGTTTCGACGGCAGCGTCGTGAAGCTCCACGTCAAGGGAGAGAAGACGGCGTCGGTGAAGATGGACTGGCGGCAGATGATCCTCTCCCTCATCGCGCGGCCGGAGATCCTCTTCCTGCTCCTCATGGGCGCCCTCGCCGGCCTCGGCGCGGAGATCAGCCACCCCGGGACGCTCTTCCCCGGTATCCTCGGGACTGTTTGCCTCATCCTCTTCCTGTTCGCGAGCCAGATCATTCCCGTCAACTGGGCGGGCGTGCTGCTGATCCTGCTCGCGATAGGCCTCTTCGCGGCGGAGGTGAAGGTCGCGTCCTACGGGCTCTTGACCGTGGCCGGGCTAACCGCCATGATCCTCGGAGCGATGATGCTCGTGGACTCGCCGCTGCCCGAGCTGCGCATCGATCCCTGGAAGCTGCTGCCGGTGGTGGTCTTCATGGCCGCCTTCACCGTGCTCCTCGTGCGCATGGTGGTGGAGGCGCAGCGCCGCAAGGCCACGACGGGCGCGGAGGGGCTCCTGGGCCGCTCGGGAGTAGCGGCGACGCCGCTCCAGCCGGAGGGCTGGGTGGTGGTGCAGGGCGAGCGGTGGCGCGCGCAGGCCGACGGTCCGCTGGACCCCGGCGCGCGGGTGGAGGTTGTGGGCATCGACGGTCTGCGCCTTCGGGTGCGGAAGGGAGCGTGATGGAAGGCTACTTCATTCCGCTGGGTCTCGTCGTCTTCTGGGTGCTGCTGAGCGTCAAGATCCTCAACGAGTACGAGCGCGGCGTCATCTTCCGGCTCGGCAAGCTCCTGCCCAATCCCAAGGGGCCGGGCCTCGTCATCGTCGCCTGGCCCATCGACCGCATGGTGCGCGTGAGCCTGCGCACGGTCGTCCTCGACGTGCCCCCGCAGGACGTGATCACGAGGGACAACGTCACGGTCAAGGTGAACGCGGTCGTCTACTTCCGCGTGGTGGATCCCCGCAGCGCGGTGGTGCAGGTGGAGAACTTCCTCTACGCGACGAGCCAGGAGGCGCAGACCTCGCTGCGCTCGGTGCTCGGCCAGGCCCACCTCGACGAGCTGCTCGCCGAGCGCGACCGGCTCGGCACCATGCTCCAGGAGGTCATCGACCTGCACACCGATCCGTGGGGAGTGAAGGTCACCCAGGTGGCGGTGAAGGCGGTGGACCTGCCCGTGGAGATGCAGCGGGCGATGGCCAAGCAGGCGGAATCGGAGCGCGAGAAGCGGGCCAAGATCATCCACGCCACCGGCGAGCTGGAGGCGAGCAAGGCGCTCACCGCGGCGGCCAAGACGCTGGAAGAGCAGCCCGTGGCCATCCACCTCCGCTACCTCCAGACCCTGACGGAGATCGCGGCCGAGAAGAACTCGACGATCATCTTCCCGCTCCCCATCGAGTGGATGAAGGCATTCCTCAAGGAGAAATGACGACGCGATGAGCACGTCCGGGATGGAGCCGGAGGACGAAGGCCTCACCCTCCGCGGCACCATCGAGGAGTCGAGCGTCCCCGAGCTGCTCCGGTCCGTGCTGAGCAGCGGCGAGACCGGGGTCCTCCACTTCAAGAACGGCGACGTCAAGAAGAGCGTCTTCCTGCACACCGGGCGCGTCGTCTACGCCTCGAGCAGCAACCCCGACGAGCGCATGGGCGAGGACCTGCTGCTGCGCGGCAAGATCACGGTCCGCCAGTACCTCGAGGCGAGCAAGCAGATCCGTCCGGGGCGGCGGCTGGGCACGATTCTCGTGGAGCTCGAGGCGCTCGAGCCCGAGGAGCTCCTGAGCTCCGTGGAGGCGCACGTCAGGGAGATCCTCCTCGACGTCTTCACGTGGTCGACGGGCGAGTACGAGCTCGTGATGACCGAGCCCGCCGACGACGTGGTCACCCTCAACTTCCCGATGGAGAACCTCATCCTCGAGGGGATCCGCCGCACGCGGGCGTGGAGCCGGATCTACCGCGGGATCGGCGGGGACCTCGAGGCAATCCCGGTTCCCACCGGCAACACAGAGGTCCTGCTCAAGCTCGAGCTCACGCCGGAGGAGCAGGAGGTGCTCGCGCACGTGAACGGCCGCTCGACGATCGAGCAGGTCTGCCAGGTCTCGTACCTCTCGAACCTCGAGACCTGCCGCATCCTCTGGGCGTTCCACGTGCTCGGCATCCTGAAGCGCGAGCTCCCGGGGGAGACGGCGCGCCAGGCCGAAGAGGGGCTCCGGGTGCACCACCAGGAGCTCGACCTCGAGGACGTGGCGGAGAAGGTCAACCAGATCCTCGGCCGCATCTACTCGTTCCTGCGGGGACGCAGCGGCGACGACGTGGAGGGGTTCATGGCGGAAGCGCTGTCGCGAGCCTCCGCACGATACGAGACGCTGTTCGACGGGGTGGACCTGAAGCAGTACGGACGCGCCGACTACGACCAGATGCTGGCCAACGTGGCGCACCTTCCCCCCGACGAGCGGCGGAGCTTGATCCTGGCCGGGCTGAACGAGCTGGTGACCGCGGTCCAGCTCGGCGTGCGCGAGCGGCACGGAGCCCAGGAGGAGGCGGTGGTGTCGGGAATTATCAAGGAAGGCTATCGCAAGCTCGGCGTGGCCTGACCAGAGAGGCGAGGCAATGGCCCAGGACGACTACTATTACGAGATCCAGCTCACCAACAAGCAGCTGGTCTTCTACTTCATGGCCGGGGCCACGGGGCTCATCCTGAGCTTCCTGGCCGGGGTGATGGTGGGACGGGGCGTCGACAGCAACGGCGCCGACGTCCAGGCCGCGCGGCCGGTCGCGGAGGAGCGGGTCATCGCCGAGGAGACGCCCAAGGCGGCGGCGCCGCCTTCGCCAGCCGATCTGACGTACGCACAGCGGCTCGAGTCGGAGAAGGCCGAGGAGGGCCTCGAGAAGCCCAAGGCCGCGGCCGCGCCCGCTCCTTCGTCGGGCAAGAGCGCGGCGCCCGCGGAGAAGCCGCCCGTCCGCACGGCCCAGGCGGCTCCGCCTCCCGTCGTGCCAAAGACGGCGGCTCCCGTCGTGCCGAAGACAACGGCTCCCGCGCCGGCGACCCAGACTCCGGCGCCGAAGACGACCGAGACGAAGGCCGCGGCGAAGCCGCCGGCGGCGTCGCCCGTGTCGTCCGCGGCCGACACGTCGTCGACAGTGAAGGGCTTCACCGTCCAGGTCGGCGCCTTCAAGGACAAGGCCACCGCGGACTCGGTGGTGACCCGTCTCAAGGGCAAGGGCTTCGCCGCCTACGTCATGTCGCCGGGAGCGACGGAAGGCGGCCTCTTCGTCGTGCGCGTGGGCTCGTACCCGCAGCGCACCGACGCCGAGCGCGTGGAGACGAAGCTGCGCGACCAGGAGAAGTTCCGGCCGTACATCGTCAAGAACTGAAGGAAGTCGACACCCCGTTTCGGGACGGTTACCGAAGTCTCTGGTTTCGGTCTCGCTCTTCGGCCTTCCAATCTTCCTGTCGACTCCTTGCGACCTTGCACGAGGGAACATTCAGTATCCCGCGAAACGTATCCCATCTGGGCGTCATTGCGAATGGCTCTAAGGCACATCGAAAGGAGTGCGA
>JBKPBQ010000489.1:0-2995 GCA_046726955.1 Acidobacteriota bacterium | reverse complement strand
ACCATGATGGTCTCGTAGCCCTCCTCCTTGAAGGCGAAGGAGGCGTGGCAGCAGCAGTAGTCGAACTCGATCCCCTGCCCGATGCGGTTGGGGCCGCTGCCCAGGATCACGACCTTCTTGCGGTCCGTGGTGTCGGCCTCGGACTCGGTCTCGTACGTCGAGTAGAGGTAGGGCGTGTGGGAGACGAACTCCGCGGCGCAGGTGTCCACCCGCTTGTAGACGGGGACGATGCCCGCGGCCTTGCGTCGCGCCCGAACCTCGGCCTCGCTCGTCTTCGCGAGCTGCCCGAGCCGCGCGTCCGAGAATCCCATCCGCTTGGATTCGCGCAAGAGAGTCGGGTCGTCGAGGACACCCGGCCCCAGCCGCTTCTCGAGGTCCACGATCTGCTGGAGCTGGTCCAGGAACCAGGTGTCGATCCCGGTCATGCGGTGGACCTCGGCGTGGGGCCAGCCCAGGTCCAGCGCGCGCTTTACATAGAAGATGCGGTCGGGGTCGGGGGTGAGGAGCTTTTCCTTGATCCGCTCGTCGTCGAGGTCGGCCCGGGCGAAGCCGGAGATGCCGGTCTCCAGCCCGCGCAAGCCCTTGTGCAGCGCCTCCTTGAAGGTGCGGCCGATGGCCATCACCTCCCCCACCGACTTCATCTGGGTGCCGAGGCTCGGGCTCGCGTCCGGGAACTTCTCGAACGCCCACCGCGGGATCTTGACGACGACGTAGTCGAGCACCGGCTCGAACGAGGCCGGGGTCACGCGCGTGATGTCGTTCTGGATCTCGTCGAGCTTGTAGCCGATGGCGAGGAGGGCCGCGATCTTGGCGATCGGGAATCCCGTGGCCTTGCTGGCGAGGGCGGAGCTGCGGGAGACGCGGGGGTTCATCTCGATCACGACCATGCGGCCGGTCTTGGGGTCCACCGCGAACTGGATGTTCGACCCTCCGGTCTCGACGCCGACCTCGCGGATGATGAGCCGCGAGGCGTTCCGCATCGCCTGGTACTCGCGGTCGGTCAGGGTCTGGGCGGGGGCGACGGTGACGGAGTCGCCGGTGTGGATGCCCATCGGGTCGAAGTTCTCGATCGAGCAGATCACCACGAAGTTGTCCGCCCGGTCGCGCATCACCTCGAGCTCGTACTCCTTCCACCCGAGAACGGACTCCTCGATCAGGATCTCGTGCACGGGCGAGAGGTCGAGGCCGCGCGAGACGAGGTCCTCGAACTCCTCGAGGTTGTAGACGATCCCGCCTCCCGTTCCCCCGAGCGTGAAGGAGGGCCGGATGACGGCGGGAAGACCCGTGAGGTCCAGGAGCGCTCGGGCTTCCTCGAGGCTCCTGGCCACGCCGCTCCGCGGGACCTCGAGGCCGATGCGGGCCATCGCCTCCTTGAAGAGCTTGCGGTCCTCACCGACTTCCACCGCTTTGCGGCTCGCTCCGATCAGCCGGACGCCCAGCCGATCGAGAACGCCGCGCTTGCTCAGCTCGACGGCGAGGTTCAGCGCGGTCTGGCCTCCGACCGTCGGGAGGACGGCGTCGGGGCGCTCGCGCTCGAGGATCGCGGAGACGGCCTCCACGGTCAGCGGCTCGATGTACGTGCGGTCGGCGTACTCGGGGTCCGTCATGATCGTCGCGGGGTTGGAGTTCACGAGCGAGACGCGGATGCCTTCTCGGCGGAGAACCTTGATGGCCTGCGTGCCCGAGTAGTCGAACTCGCAGGCCTGTCCGATGACGATGGGTCCGGAGCCGATGACGAGGATGGATCGAAGCGACGGGTCTTTCATGTGGGCCAACTGGTGATTCTACTGTAGTCGGTCGGCGAACGCGGCGAGTATGATCCCGCGATGCTCCGGGCGCTGCCGATCGTCAGCACCGTTCGGCGCGCTAGCGCTCTCGGTCAGCGTCCTCCCCGGACGAGCTTCGCCGTCGTGATCGCTTGCGCCGTGTGGCGGGTCGCGTGCTCGGCGGCATGGTGGAGCAGCCCGAGGACGTTGCTCGGGAGCTGGCGTCGACCCACGTCTCTCGGCACGAGCAGCGCCTCGCGGGGCGTCGCACGGATTTGCGCGAGCGTGCGCTCGACGGCGGCTTGCGCCGCGCCCACCAGCGCCGCCGCGGAGGCGGCGGGGTCACCGCGCTCGCCCTCGGCGCGGAGGGCCAATAGCTGCTCCTTGCTGAGCGTCTCTCCACGCGCATACGTGGACAGTCGGTCGAGGACACCCGCGACGTGCTTGAGGTGGAAGCCGATCGCAGCGGCGCCGCCCGGCCTCGCCCACAGCTCTTCCGGCCCGAGATCGCCCAGCGGCGCCAGGTCGCGCGCAACCTGCACGAGCGCGTGGGCCACGGGCATCAGATAGGGATCCACGCCGTCGAGCGGGCCCTCGAGCCAGGCCTCCGTCGTAGTGCTCATTGCTCCGGCTCCTCCCACTCGCAGCCGCGACGGAGCGCCGAACAACCAGTATCACACCCGGCGGCCTGTTGACTCCCCCACAAGCGAGGCCTAGAGTGCTCGCAAGTCCGCTCGCGCCGAGGTCGACGGGTTCGTTCGCCGCTGCTTCCGCGCGGCCCCTCCGGACTGTGAGGAGGGCGTCATGCGGTCTGCACGCCTGGCAGCGGGCGCTGCCCTTTCCCTGGCCTTTGCCGCGTCGCTCGCCGAAGCCCAGGAGGGCCGTCTGCTCGCGGTGGTCTCCGGCGACTTCGACGAAGACGGCGCGCCGGACCTGGTCACCGCCCGGGAGTCCGCCTCCGGGTCGGTCATCGCGCTGCAGAGAGGCGGACCGGGCTCCCGCATTCTCGGCGGGTCCGCGAGGCGAGTCGGAGCGGAACGCGCGTCTGGCGCCTCCGCGTTCCTGCCGCTAGCACGCCGGCTCGATCTGCCGCTCGCCATCGATCTGCTGGGCACGGGCGACTTCGACGGCGACGGTCACCTCGACATCGTTGCCGCGTCCTCTGGCCGCGACGCGCTTCTCTGGATCCTCGGCGACGGGCAGGGGCGCTTCCTACGACGCAAGAAAAC
>JBKPBQ010000488.1:0-7375 GCA_046726955.1 Acidobacteriota bacterium | reverse complement strand
GTCCACGGTCCTCCAGCGGGTGCTGAAGGAAGTGGGGAAGATCCGCTTCTCGGTGTCCCACACGACGCGCCAGCCGCGGGAGAACGAGAGGGACGGTATCGACTACCACTTCGTGGACCACGCGACCTTCGAGTCCCTGGCCGGCCAGGGCAAGATGCTGGAGTGGGCGCAGGTCCACGGCCAGCTCTACGGCACCGGCCTCGCGGAGCTCGACCGGGCGGGCCGGGAAGGCGTCGACCTCCTGCTCGACATCGACGTGCAGGGCGCGGACCTCGTGCGCCGGAAGCTGCCGGACGCGGTCACCGTCTTCATCCTCCCCCCGTCTTACGAGGAGCTGGAGCGCCGTCTGCGCAGCCGGGGGCAGGACTCGAGCACATCCATCCGCGAGCGCCTGGCGGCGGCGGTCGAGGAGCTCGGCTACTACGGCGTCTACGACTACGCGATCGTGAACGACGACCTCGACGCCTGCGTCGAGAGCTTGAAGAGCGTCGTCCGGGCCGCGCGCTGCCGGACGAGCCGCATGCAGGAGAAGGCGCGCACGGTACTCATGACATTCCAGAAGGAGACGAACGAGAAATGAAGGAGACGCAGCAGCTCATCCTCCCCAAGGAGGTCGACAGCAAGTTCCGCTTCATCACGGTGGCGTCGCAGCGGGCGAAGCAGCTCCAGAACGGGGCGAAGCCGCGGGTGGACACCCGGAGCCGCAAGTCGACGCGCGTCGCGATCGAAGAGACCCTGGCCCAGGCCATCTCCTGGGAGGTCAAGGAGGACAAGCCCGAGGAGCGGTAGGCTCCCCGGTTCGAGGAAGGAGATGCCCGTCGTCGTCCTCGGAGTCACCGGCTGCATCGGCGCCTACAAGGCGGCCGAGGTCCTGCGCGAGCTCCAGAAGCGGGACGTGGACGTCCACGTGGTGATGACGGAGGCCGCCACGCGGTTCGTCAGCCCGCTGACGATGGAGGCGCTCTCGCGCCATTCCGTCTTCCTCGACCAGTTCGCGCTCGGCGAGCAGAGCGACATCCGGCACATCAGCCTCGCGGATGCCGCCGAGCTGCTCCTCGTCGCCCCGGCCACCGCGAACAGCATCGGCAAGTTCGCGCGCGGGATCGCGGACGACGCGCTCTCGACGCTCTACACCGCCACCAAGGCGCGGGTGGCGGTGGCCCCCGCCATGAACGTCAACATGTTCGAGCACCCGGCCGTCGTGGAGAACCTCTCGATACTGCGCGGCCGGGGCGTCACCGTGATCGAGCCGGGAGCCGGCTACCTCGCGTGCGGGTGGCTGGGCAAGGGCCGGCTCGCCGAAGTCGCCGACATCGTGGACGCGGCGATGAGAGTACTGGCGCGCCGCCGCGACCTCGCGGGCGAGACCGTGCTCGTGACCGCGGGCCCCACGGTCGAGGACATCGACCCCGTCCGTTTCGTCTCGAATCGGTCGAGCGGGCGGATGGGGTATCGGCTGGCGGAGGCCGCGCGCGATCGGGGCGCCCGCGTCGTGCTCGTGTCCGGCCCGACCGCGCTCGCCGTGCCGTCGGGTGTCGAGTACGTCCCCGTCCGCTCGGCTGAGCAGATGGCGGCGGCGGTCGAGACGCACGCCGCGTCGGCGACAGTGGTCGTGATGGCCGCGGCCGTCTCCGACTACAGGCCGGCGCAGGTCGCGCCGAGCAAGGTCAAGAAGGGCGAGGGCGGGACGACGCTCGAGCTCGTCCGCACGCCCGACATCCTGCGGGGCCTGGGGGCGAAGAAGGGATCGCGTCTCCTCGTCGGCTTCGCCGCGGAGACGGACGACCTCCTTGCGAACGCGCGGGCGAAGCTCGCGGCCAAGAACCTGGACCTGATCGTGGCCAACGACGTCACGAAGGACCGCTCGGGGTTCGGGGGGGACACGAATGCCGCGGTCCTCATCGACCGGGACGGCGGCCAGGAGGAGGCGGCGCTGCAGAGCAAGCGTGAGCTCGCGGACCGCATTCTCGATCGCGCGATCGCGCTCCGGACGAAAGAGCCGGCGGCGGTAGCCGCGCCAAGACGGTCTTGAGCGAACGGGACGAGGTCCTGCTCCAGCTGGCGGAGCGGGCCAGGTTCTACGCGGATCTGACGTCGATTGGATTGCGACCTGGCGCGACCAGCGAGGGACCTGCTCAGTCGGCGGGATCGGCTCAGAGCTTGCCGGCCGCCGCCGCCGGTGCGGCCGAAAACCCGCTGACACTGGACGGGGTCCGGCAAGAGCTCGGCGACTGCCAGCGCTGCAAGCTCGCGCGGACGCGCAAGACGATCGTCTTCGGCCAGGGGAATCCGCGGGCCACACTGATGTTCGTGGGCGAGGCCCCGGGAGCCGACGAGGACGAGCAGGGGCTCGCGTTCGTGGGCAAGGCCGGCCAGCTCCTCACGAAGATCATCGAAGCGATGGGGATGAAGCGCGAGGACGTCTTTATTGCGAACATCCTCAAATGCCGGCCGCCCCAGAACCGCAACCCCGAGCCTGACGAGGTGCTCGCCTGCCATCCCTTCCTGGAGAAGCAGATCGCCGCCATCCAGCCGAAGGTGATCGTCGGCCTCGGCAAGTTCGGCGCGCAGTGGCTGCTGAAGACGATGGAGCCCATCACGCGGCTCCGCGGCCGCGTCGGTCAGTTCCAGGGCATCACCGTGATGCCGACCTACCATCCCGCCTACCTCCTGCGTAATCCCGCCTCGAAGAAAGAGGTCTGGGAGGACATGAAGGTCGTGCGCGACATCCTCGCGCGCGGCTGAGGCTCCGGACCTCCTCGCGCGAGCGGCGACGATAGAGTAGCCGGACGATGTCCGGCCTCGTCGATGTCGCGCTGCCGTTGCCCTTCCAGGCGCCGTTCACGTACCGGCTGCCCGAGGGCGAGCCGGTGCCGGACCGCGGCGTGCGCGTCGTCGTTCCCTTCGGCAGCCGCCGCGTGATCGGCGTCGTGACCGGGGCGGCGCGTCCGCGCGGGGGGCTCGCCCTCAAGGACGTCGTGCAGGTCCTCGACGAATCGCCGCTCGTGCCGGCGCCGCTCCTCGACCTCGCGGCCTGGATGTCGGACCACTACCTGGCGCCGCCCGGAGAGTGCTACCGGCTGGTGATGCCGCCCGCGGGGGTGCGCGCCTCGAAGGCCGTGATCCGGTCGGTGGCGCCGCCAGGCACGACGACCGACCCGATTCTCGACTGGGTGCGCGAGCGAGCCTTGCCCGTCTCCACCGTCGCCAAGCGGCTCGGCCGCGACCCGGCAGGTCGCCTCTCGCGATTGCGGCGAGCTGGCTTGATCGAGATCGACCAGGACCTGAACGCTCCCGGCTTCCGCGAGCTGCAGATCGCGGTCCTGGTCGACGGCCAGGCCACGCCACCCAAGGGAAGAGCGCAGGCGGAAGTGGTGGAGCGACTCCGCGCCTCGGGGGGCCGGGCACGAGTCTCCGAGCTCGTGCGCGACCGGCCCTCGCTCCGCTCCGCGGTCGCGCGTCTGGGCGAGCGGAAGGTCCTTCGGCTGGAGACGGAGCGCGACGTCCGGACACCGGAAGGCCTGCCGGCGCGCCCGGC
Source organism: Acidobacteriota bacterium (assembly GCA_046726955.1). Taxonomy (GTDB): domain Bacteria; phylum Acidobacteriota; class Vicinamibacteria; order Fen-336; family Fen-336; genus CAVPGH01. Next base: position 3,837 of record JBKPBQ010000488.1, on the reverse strand, counting down.
GCCCACGCTCACTCTCTCGTCAGACCAGGAGCGCGCGCTGCAGCCGCTCCAAGAGGCGGTGCGCGCCGGCGGGTTCGCGCCCTTCCTCCTCCACGGCGTGACGGGCAGCGGCAAGACCGAGGTCTACTTCCGCGCCGTCGAGGAGGCGCTGACCCGCGGCCGTGGGGCGCTCCTTCTCGTTCCCGAGATCGCGTTGACGCCGATGCTCGTGCGCGCGGCCTCCGCCCGCTTCGGGGCCACGGTCGCCGTCCAGCACAGCGAGCTGTCGGCGGGGGAGCGGCACGACCAGTGGTGGCGGATCCGCGAGGGCGAGGCCCGGGTGGTCGTGGGCGCGCGCTCGGCGCTCTTCGCGCCCGTGCCGGACCTCGGCCTCGTCGTGGTGGACGAGGAGCACGAGACGACCTACAAGCAGGAAGACAGCCCGCGCTACCACGCGCGCGACGCGGCCGTCGTGCGCGCCCGCCTGGAAGCGATCCCCGTCGTGCTCGGATCGGCGACGCCGTCCGTGGAGTCGGAGACGAACGCGCGCAAGGGAAAGTACCGCGCGCTCTCCATGCCCACGCGCGTGGGGCCGCAGGGCCTGCCGCGGGTCGAGATCGTGGACCGCCGCGCGGTCCTGCGGGCCGGCGGCGACGCGATCCTGAGCCCCCCGCTGCGCGACGCGCTCGAGGCGCGTCTGGCCCGGAAGGAGCAGGCGCTCCTGCTCCTGAACCGCCGCGGCTATGCCACGTGCCTCCTCTGCCGCGAGTGCGGGGCCCAGGCCACCTGCCCGAACTGCTCGGTCGCCCTCACCGTCCACGGGGCGGGCAAGCGCGCGCTCTGCCACTACTGCGGCCACGACGTGAAGGCTCCCGCCGCCTGCCCAACCTGTCGCGGCGAGTACCTGCGGCTCACCGGCTTCGGCACCGAGCGCGTCGTGGAGGTGGTGCGGGCCGCCTTTCCGAAGGCCCGCGTCGATCGCCTGGACCGCGACCAGGCGTCGCGTCGCGGCGCTCTCGCGCGCACGCTCGCCGCGTTCGAGGCGGGGCAGACGGACATCCTGGTCGGCACGCAGATGATCGCCAAGGGCCACGACTTTCCGCGCGTGACGCTCGTGGGTGTGGTGGACGCCGACGTCGGGCTGGGACTTCCCGACTTCCGGTCGGCGGAGCGGACGTTCCAGCTGCTCACGCAGGTCGCGGGCCGCGCCGGCCGAGCGGCTTTGGCGGGCGAGGTGATCCTGCAGAGCCACCTGCCCGACCACTACGCGATCGTGACCGCCTGCGCCCAGGACTACCCGGCGTTCTACGAGCGCGAGATGGAGTTCCGGCGCACCATGGGCTACCCGCCGGTGGCCGCGCTCGTGAACCTCATCGTGCGCGCGCGCGAGCCGCGCAAGGGCGCCCGGGAAGCGCAGGCGATTGCAGAGACGCTGCGCGAAGGCGCGCCGGGACGGTACCGCGTGCTCGGCCCGGCCCACGCCCCGCTCGCGAGGCTGCGCCAGGAGCACCGGTTCCAGATCGTGCTCAAGGGCTCGCGGCCGGCGATGCGGGAGGCCGTCCGCCGCGCGCTCACCGGTCGCTACGGCGAGACGCGGTGGCCGGGAATCGCGGTGGACGTCGATCCCGTCAGCGTGATGTGACGAGCGTCTTGAGGGCCTCGAACACGTCGGTCCACGAGAAGATGATCGGGTTGGGGACGAAGCAGAGCACGAAGACCACGAGGCTCAGCACACCGAGCACCGCTCGGCCGCGGCCGGCGGGAGCGGCGTCGTTCAGGGTCGGAGGGTGGCGCCGGCCGAGCAGCCGAAGAAGGATCGACCACAGGATCCAGTTCGGCCCGAAGTAGACGAGGCCGAGGCAGATCCACCAGCCCACCTTCGAGATCCGCTCCGCCCACCGGGGCAGGAGCGAGTAGACGACGTGGCCGCCGTCGAGCTGTCCGATGGGCATGAGGTTGAGCGCGGTCATGAACAGACCGAACCACGCGGCGAGACCGATCGGGCCGACCGTGAGCGTCATCCCGTCCGGAATCGGACCCAGCATCAGCCGAGAGGCGGCCTGGAAGAGGAGCGGCTCGCCGAGGGAGATCCCGAGCCCGTCGGGGACCGTCGGCGCGATCGTGGCTTCGCGAATCCCGAAGTAGAGGACGGGCAGGCAGACGAGGAAGCCCGCGAACGGTCCGGCCACGCCAATGTCGAAGAGCGCCTTCCGGTTCGGAAAAGGGGAACGGATGCGGATGAACGCGCCGAGCGTGCCGACCAGCGTCAGGGGGAGCGGGATGAAGAAGGGCAGCGTCGCGTCGACGTTGTAGTAGCGGCAGTAGAGGTAGTGACCCATCTCGTGCGAGATGAGGATCGAGAGAAGGCTGAGCGCGAAGACGGGACCGCCGGTGAACGTGATGGAGAGCGCGGTGAGGACGAGGAGCAGCGCGTTGCGCCCGTAGTCGCGCCAGAGCGAGGGCGCTCGTCGCGGAGGAGGAACGAAGACCCACCGCACCGGCGCGGACGGATCCCGCGGCCCCGGAGGGGACGGCTCGGGCTCGAATTCGGGGAACGGAGGGCTGGAAGACAGCGGCGAGTGGCTCGGGCTAGAGGCTCAGGTTCTGCAGGTCCTTGCCAGGCTTGAATCGAATGGTGCGGCCGGGCGGAATCTTGACTTCCTTGCCGGTGCGCGGGTTGCGGCCGATGCCCCGCTTGCGGGGCTTCACCTGGAACACCCCGAAGCCGCGCAGCTCGATCCGGTCCCCACGCATCAAGGAGTCCTTCATCGCCTCGAGGACGGCCTCAACGGCGACCTCCGCCTTGACCTTCGTGATGTCGGCCGCCTTCGAGACTTCGTTGATGATGTCCACCTTGATCATGAGAGATGGACCTCCTTCTAAGTGACTCGTATTATAGAAGTAGCCCGTTCGGAGTGTCAAACCCGTACCAAAATGGTTCCCCTGCCCAAGATCGCGCTCGTCGGCCGCCCGAACGTGGGCAAGTCGACCCTCTTCAACAGGATCTGCGGCCGCCGCAAGGCGATCACGGACGGCCGCCCCGGCTCCACGCGCGACCGGAACTACGCGCAGGTGAGCTGGCAGGGCGCGGCCTTCGAGGTCATCGACACGGGAGGGCTCCTCCTCGACACCGACGACCCGCTCCTCGGTCCGGCGACGGAGCAGGCGAAGCGTGCGATCGAGGAGGCGGACGTCGTGGTGCTCGTCGTGGACGCGCGGGCCGGGCTTCTCCCCGACGACGCGGCCATCGCTCGCGAGCTGCGCCGCGACGGCAAGCGCGTGCTCGTCGCCGTCAACAAGGTCGAGGGCGGCGAGGACGGCATCGCGGAGTTCGCGCCCCTCGGCTTCGAGCGCATGCACGCGGTGTCCGCGGAGCACGGCCAGGGTATTGGAGACCTGCTCGACGCCGCGCTCGAAGGCGTTCCGCGAGTGGAGAGGGCGGAAGAAGACGCGCCGCCGCTCAAGCTCGCGCTCGTGGGGCGGCCCAACGTGGGGAAGTCGTCTCTGCTGAACCGTCTGCTCGGGCGCGAGCGCGCCGTCGTCTCGCCCATCCCCGGCACCACGCGCGACACGGTGGACAGCCCGTTCGAGCGCAACGGGCGCCGCTTCCTGCTCGTGGACACCGCGGGGCTCCGTCGCGTGCGGCTGCTCAAGGAGAACGTGGATCACGTGAGCGTCGTGCAGGCGCGCCGCGCGATCGACCGCTCCGACGTCGCCGTGCTCGTGGTCGACGCGGCGGAGGGCCTGCGCGAGATGGACGCGACGATCGGCGGCTACGTCGTCGAGTCCGGACGGGGGATCGTGATCGCCGTCAACAAGTGGGACCTGGCGGACGAGCGCTCGCTGAAGGCGAAGCCC
>JBKPBQ010000487.1:0-9116 GCA_046726955.1 Acidobacteriota bacterium | reverse complement strand
GACCCGAAGGATGCTGCTCGCGGCGCGGCTGCTGACCGTCAACCGACGCGGATGCATCCTCGCGGTGGGAGTGGACGTCACCGACCGCACCGGCTTCGCGTACGAGGCGACGCTTTGATGCTGGCGAGCTCCTCTTCCGCGCTCCGGGCCGCGCCGCGGGACGTCGTCCGCGCCGACGGCGGGCGCTCCCGCGTGGACGGGAGGTTCCTGGAGCGCCGGCGCGCCGAGGAGACGCGCCGCAGCGAGGAGCGCGAGGCCCTGGCCGCGCGCGCGGCCGTGAACGGGTTCTGGGACTGGGACCTCGTCCGGCGCGAGGTCTACTTCTCGCCGCGCTTCAAGGAGATGCTCGGCCTCGCCGAGCGCGAGATGGGAGGCGCCGCCCGGGAGTGGTTCTCGCGCACGCATCCGGAGGACCGCGACCGGCTCGGGATGGCGATCGTGGCCCACCTCGAGGGGATGACCCCGCGCTTCGAGTGCGAGTACCGGATGCGCCACCGCGACGGCCGCTATCGCTGGATGGCCGGCCGCGGTCTCGCCGTCCGCGATGCCGGCGGGCGGGCCACGCGCTTCGTGGGCTCGCAAACCGACATCACGGACCGCAAGGCCCTCGAGGCGCAGGCGCTCCGCGATCCCCTCACGGGGCTCGCCAACCGCGCGCTCTTCCTGGACCGGGTCTCCCGCGCAGTGGAGCGGGGAAAGCAGCAGGCCGCGGGCGCTTTGGCCGTGCTCGTCCTCGACCTCGATCGCTTCCAGCTCGTCAACGCCGCGCTCGGCCGCGGCGCGGGCGACCGGCTCCTGCGAGTGGTCGCGGCCCGCATCACCGAGTGCGTGCGGCCGGAGGACACGGTGGCGCGCGTGGGCGACGACGAGTTCGCGGTGCTCCTCGAAGGCCTGGACGACGAAGCACACGGCGCCCGCGTCGCGGCCCGCGTCCAGGACGAGATCCGCCGCCTCGTCGAGGTCGAGGGGCAGGAGCTCTTCCCGAGCGCGAGCGTCGGGATCGCCACGAGCCTTCGCGGCTACCCGGGAGCGGAGAGGCTCGTCGGGGACGCGTCCGCCGCGGTGGCCCGGGCCAAGGCCCGGAGCCGGGATCAGATCGAGGTGTTCGACCCCCGGCGGCAGGAGCGCGCGGCGGCGCGCCTGCGCCTCGAGACGGACCTGCGGAAAGCGCTGGAGCGCGGCGAGGTCTTCGTCTCGTACCAACCTATCGTAGACCTGGAGGAGGACCGGCTCGCGGGCTTCGAAGCCCTCGCGCGCTGGAGCCATCCCTCTCGCGGGCCGGTCCCCCCCCAGGAGTTCATCGCCCTCGCCGAGGACACGGGTCTCATCGTCCCGCTCGGCGACGCGGTGCTGCGCGAGGTCTGCCGGCAGATCGCCGACTGGCGAGATCGCTTCGGCGGGGACGCCGTCCCGCCCGTGAGCGTCAACTTCTCGGCCCGCCAGCTCGCGGCGCCGGGGGCGGTGGAGGCGGTCCGAGAGATCCTCGCGGAGACGGGCGTGCCGGGGCGGCTCTTGCACGTGGAGGTCACGGAGAGCGCCGTCCTCGAGGACGCGCTCGCGGCCGGAGAGCGCCTGGCCCAGCTCGAGGCGCTGGGAATTCGCATCTCGCTCGACGATTTCGGCACGGGCTACTCCTCGCTGAGCCTCCTCCACGAGCTGCCGGTGCAGACCCTCAAGATCGACCGCTCCTTCGTGAGCGGGCTCGGACACCGCCGCGCCGAGACGGTGCGCGCGATCGTCGCGCTCGCTCGGAGCCTCGACCTCGACGTCGTCGCCGAGGGAGTCGAGACGGCTGAAGAGCGCGCGGCCCTCCAGGCGCTCGGCTGCCGGTACGCGCAGGGCTTCCTCTTCGGATCCGCGCGCGCGGCCGCCCAGGCCTCCGCCCTCATCGGCACCCGCGCGCTGGCCCCCACGTGCTGACGGTAGGCGATCGGCTTCCCGACTTCCGCCTCCGGGCCGTGGCCGGCCCCGGCACGGGAGGGTACGTCACGCCCGGGTCGTTCCCCGACCGCTGGCTCGTCGTCCTCTACTGGCCCGCCGACTTCGCGCTCGTCTGCGCCTCGGAGATCGACGAGCTCCACCGCCGCCATGCCGACCTCGTCGCCCAGGGCGCGCAGGCGGTGGGCGCGGGACAGGACATCGGTCCCCTCGGGCTGGGCTGGGCCGCTCGGCAGGGGCTGGGCTTTCCGCTTCTCGACGACGCCGAGCAGTCGCTGGCCCGCGCGCTCGGCCTCGTGCGGCGCGGAACCGCGGGTACGGTGCGCGCGACGTTCGTGGCCGATCCCTCCGGACGGATCCGCTGGGTGCGGGTGAGCGACCTCTCGGCGGGCCGCTTCGTGCCGGAAGTGCTACAGGCCCTGGCGAGCGCGCGGGAAGCACCGCCGGAGAGCCGGAGCGCGAAGGATGCCTGCCGGCACGCGCTCCTGAAGATGTGCGCCTGGTGCAAGAAGGTCGAGGAGAGCGGGGACTGGCGCCACGTCGAGGACTACATCCGTCGCCTCACGGGCAGCGACTTCAGCCACGGCATCTGCCCGGAGTGCATGACCGAGCACTACTGAGCAGCTGCGGCGGCAAGTGTTGCGCGACCGGAGTCGTGTGACGAAGGGCGCGCGCTCCTCGCGGAGCGAGTGCCGCGCGCCCCTGCCGGGACACGACTTCAGTTAACCGGACTACTGCTTGGGCGCTGCAGAAACCCTGCGGAAGGCCTCGACCAGCGCCGGGCTCGCGAGCCCGACGGTGCGGCCGGCCGCCTCCGCTTCGTCGAGCGGCTTGCCCTTCGACGCCTCGAGGGCCGCCCACATCGCCCCCACGCGCCCGGCGCTCGCGCAGTGCAGGAGGACGGGACCCGCGGACTCGTCGTCCACGACGCTCGCGACCCGGGCGACGTCGCTCGCGCTGAAGGTCTCGGCCGTCATCGGGACCCAGACATAGCGCAGCCCGGCCTTCTCCACCGTCTCCTGCTCCGCCCGGGCGCCCTCGCGCTCCGTGCGGAGGTTGATCACCGTCTTGAAGCCCATCGCCTTGAGCTGGGCCAGCCCTTCGGCAGACGGCTGCCCGCCGCCCGCCAGGTCCGGGCGGATGCGGTGGTAGTTCGGGATCGCGGCGGCGTCGACCGTCTCCGGGGCCTGGGCGAAGAGCGGAGCGGCGGTGAGGAAGGCGAGCAGGATGAGGCTTCGGGCCATGGCACACCTCACTTCGGGACGACTCCATGCTAGCGCGGAGACGCCCCGGGCGTGCTAGCCTCCCGTCGGATGAGTGAGCCTTTGCCCCTGCGTCCCGACGTGAAGCTCGACGTCGAGTGGGAAGGCGATCTGCGCTTCCGCGGACGCTCGGGCGACGTCGAGCTCGTCCTCGACAGCGACGGGCGGGCGGGTCCATCTCCAGTGCAGGCGCTCGCGTTCGCCCTCGCGGGGTGCATGGCGATCGACCTCGTCCACATCCTCCGCAAGGGCCGCCTCGACGTGAAGGGCGTGAAGGCAGAGCTCGTCGCGGAGCGCGCGTCCTCGGATCCCCGCCGCATCGTCCGCGTTCGCCTGCACTTTCGGGTGACCGGAGACGTGCCCCCGGACAAGATCGAGCGGGCCATCGCCCTCTCCCATGAGACCTACTGCTCGGTCTGGCACTCCCTGCGCCCGGACACGGAGTTCGCGACGTCGTTCGAGGTCGCCGCGCATCCGTAGGAGGGACTGGCGGCGGCCGCGACGGCCGTTGCTCGCCTTTCCGGACGAGACGCGGTACCTTGTCTCCGCGAGTCCATGGGAGAAGAGACACCGCCTTCCGGGGGCGGGGCGACCTTCCGCTGGTTCCTGGAGAGCCTCGTGGAGGGTGGGCGCCAGCTGAGACGCGTCGCGCTTCATCCCCTCCCCTACCGCATCGGCCGCCGGCCCGGCCTCGACCTCACGCTCTCCTCGGACGGAGTGTCCAAGGAGCACGCGGAGATCTACATGGACGGCGGCGCCCTGCGCGTTCGCGACCTCGGGAGCAAGAACGGCACGTTCCTGAACCGCAAGAAGGTGACGGACTCGTCCCTCCAGGAAGGCGACATCCTCCACTTCGCGCAGCTCGAGTTCCGGCTGGGCCGGCAGGAGATCGAGCAGCCCGAGGTGGAGGGGCTGGAGCCGCCCACGCTCGCCATCTCCAACATGGCGCTGCCCAGGCAGTTCATGGAGCACACCAAGGAGCTGCCGGAGCTGCTGGAGCGCGGGATGGTGGAGACCCTCTTCCAGCCCGTGGTGGCCCTGCCCGCGGGAAGGATCTCCGGCTACGAGGTGCTGGGGCGGGGAAGCCACCCGCGCCTGCCCGAGGACCCGCAGGAGCTCTTCGAGGTCGCGGCGGGAGTGGGGGCGGAAGCCGAGCTGTCGCGCCTGTTCCGCCGGGCGGCCCTCGAGGCCCTCGCCGGCAAGCCCGACGTGGGAACGATCTTCCTGAACACGCATCCCGCGGAGCTCGAGCAGGAGGGGAGGCTCGTGGCCTCGCTCGTCGAGGCGAAGCGGCTCTTCCCCGACCTCGACCTCGTCCTCGAGATCCACGAGAAGGCTCTCGCCGATACCGCGAGCATGGACGGCCTGCGCGCCGACCTTTCGCGCATCGGCGTCGCCCTCGCCTACGACGACTTCGGGGCGGGACAGGCGCGCCTGCTCGAGCTCGCCGAGGTGCCTCCGAAGTACCTGAAGTTCGACATCCGCTTCGTGCAGAAGATCGACCAGGCCCCTCCCTCGCGACGCCAGCTCGTGGCTTCGCTCGTCTCCGTGGCCCGGGACCTCCTCGTGTACACGGTGGCCGAGGGCATCGAGACCGAGGAGGAAGCGGACGTGTGCGCCAAGCTCGGATTCACGCACGCCCAGGGCTACCTCTACGGAAAGCCGAAGACCGCCGACGAGCTGTGAAGGCGCGCGGCGAGAGTTCCTACCCACCGTAAGCCCGACCCGGAGCGATCGACCCCCAGCCCGTCGATGGGTCGAATGTGCGGCGGGGGAAGGGTGCGGAAGGGTTAAGATGGGTGGCTTCTACAATGGCCATCGCGGCCGGTACGCACTTCGGCCCCTACGAGATCCTCTCGCTCCTGGGCGCGGGAGGGATGGGCGAGGTCTACCGCGCGCGGGATACGCGACTCGACCGCACGGTCGCGGTCAAGGTGATCTCACCACCGGCCTCCGGGAGCCCCGATCGCAACAAGCAACGCTTCGCGCAGGAAGCGCGCGCGATCTCGTCGCTCTCGCATCCCCACATCTGCGCCCTCTACGATGTCGGCGAGCAGGACGGCACCGACTACCTGGTGATGGAGTACCTGGATGGCGAGACCCTCGCCGAGCGGTTGATGCGGGGATCTCCGCCTTTCGATCAGATGCTCGGCCATGCCGTTCAGATCGCGGACGCGCTGGACCAGGCGCACGAGCACGGGCTCACTCATCGCGATCTGAAGCCGGGAAACATCATGCTGTCCAGGGCCGGCGCCAAGCTCCTCGACTTCGGCCTGGCGAAGGCGCTGGCCCCCCCCTCGAGCCCCTCCTCCGAGCCGACCGCGAAGAAGAACACCCTCTCCGAGGCGGGCGGGATCGTCGGCACCTACCAGTACATGTCGCCCGAGCAGCTCCAGGGGAAGGAGGCGGACGCCCGGAGCGACATCTTCGCCTTCGGGGCAGTGCTCTACGAGATGGCCACGGGCAAGCCGGCCTTCCCGGGGCAGAGCCCGATCGCCGTGGCCTCCGCGATCCTGGAGAAGGAACCCGAAGGCCTCGACAGCCTGAGGCCCCCCCTGTTCGAACGAGTGGTCCGGCTGTGTCTGGCCAAGGATCCCGCGGCGCGGTGGCAGAGCGCCCGGGATCTGAAACGACAGCTCGAGTGGATCCGCGAGGGAGTGGACCAGGAAGCCCGAGCGGTTCAGGCGGGCAGAAGGCACGCCACGGTCTGGGCTCTCGCCCTCGGTTCGATCGCATTGCTGGCGGCCCTGCTCGTGAGCCGAGGTCCCCCTCCCGAACCCGGACCGACACACCGTACGTCCGTCCTGCCCCCGGCCGGCGTGTCGTTCGCGCCTTTCAACTTCGCGCTCTCGCCCGACGCAAAACGCCTCGCCTTCGTCGGCATCGGTCCCGAGGGCCGCGGCAGCCTCTGGGTTCGATCGCTCGACGGACCGGCCGCGCAAGAGATCAAGGAGACGCTCGAGAGCAGCTCGCCTTTCTGGGCGCCGGACAGCCGGCGGCTCGGCTTCTTCGCCGACGGGAAGCTGAAGGTCCTGGATACGACGAGCGGCGCAGTCCAAGTCCTTTGCGACGCGCCCGCGGGTCGGGGGGGAACCTGGAACGCAGCGGGCACGATCGTGTTCGCCCCCAACTTCGGTGGCCCCCTCCTCAGCGTCTCGGACAGGGGCGGGGCCCCGCAGCAAGCCACGCCCTTCGATCCGGAGAGCGGCAAGGCGCACCGCTGGCCGTCCTTCCTGCCCGACGGCCGGCATTTTCTCTATTTCCAGGACTGGGGCAAGCCCGGGGGCCCCCGTCCGAACGGGATCTACGTGGGATCGCTCGACAGGGGTGAGCCGAAGCTCATCTCCGCGGATCTCTCGGGCAGCGTGTTCTTCGCGTCCGATCACCTGACGTACTTCCAGGACGGCAGCCTCATGGCCCAGCCGTTCGATCCGGTGCGTTTGGAGCTCTCTGGCTCCGCCGACATCGTGTTCAACCGCGAGCTGCAGAAGGACGGGGCCTTCAGCCGAGTCAACGTCTCCCTGTCCGAGAACGGGGCCGCGGTCCTTCAATCCCTGTCGGATGCGGCCCCAGAGCTGGTCTGGTTCGATCGCAGCGGGCGAGAGATCGGCCGCGTTGCCGAGGCGGGGCTCAGCGCTCCGGAGCTCTCGCCGGACGGTCGCTTCCTCGCCGCGACCTCCGACGAGGGGCGCAACGGCCGACCCGTCGTCCGAATCCTCGACCTCGGCCGCGGAATTGCCAGCAATCTGACGGGAGGCGGGCACGAGTCGAATCCGACCTGGTCCCCGGACGGGACCCGGATCGCCTATCTGTCCGTTGCGGGGTCCCGGTACACCCTAGCCCAGGCTCCGGCGGACGGATCAGGTGAGACCAGGGTGCTCCTCGAGGGCCCCCAGATGCTGCCGAACGATTACCTGCCGGATGGGCGCGGGCTCCTGTACATGAGTCTGGACAAAGCGCCCTCCCACCTGGGCCTCTACGACTTCGCCAAGCGTACGTCGGAGGACCTCGGCGAAGGGGCGGAATTCCAGGTCTCTCCAGACGGGAGATGGCTGGCCGGACTGATGGCTAATCGCGAGGGCCACCACTTCTATATCGGTCTCACCGTGAAGCCGTTTCCCGGCCCGGGGCCACAGGTTCCGATCGCCAAGGAGGGGGGCGCTCAGCCTCGCTGGAGCGGGGACGGCAAGCGTCTCTTCTACGTCGCGACGGATCGCAAGATGATGGAAGTCGAGATCGACGCGCGCGGGGATCGGCTGCGGCCGGGCGTCCCCCACGCCCTCTTCCAGACGCGCATCGTCGCTCCCGTCTTCGTGCTCTTCCAGTACGACGTGACGGCCGACGGCAATCGCTTCCTGATCAATTCACTCAAGCCGCAGGCGCCCCTCACGCTCGTCACCAACTGGCCGCGCACACTGAGCCGGTAGGGATGAAGCCCAGAGTCACCGTCGTCACCGCCGCCGCGGTGGCCCTGTTGGTGCTCGTCCCGCGGCTCTCCTGGCCCCAGGAGACGGAAGCCGAGAAGAAGCCAGACCAGCAGCCCGTGAAGCGCGATGAGGTCGTGGTCGTGACCGCCTCCCGCAACGAGACGAGCCTCGTCGACGCTCCGGCGACGATGAGCGTCGCGACCGCCGAGCAGATCGCCCGCTCTCCGGCGACGGGCTACGCCGACGTGCTCCGGACGATGCCCGGGCTCAACGTGATCGAGACCGCGGTGGGCGACATCTACGTGACGAGCCGGCTGGCCACGGGCGTCGCCTCGCGCAACCAGCTCATCCTCGTCGACGGTCGGCCCTTCTCCCTCGACTTCGTGGGAGTGACCCTCTGGGGGTTCGCCCCCCTCGACCTCGACGATGCGAAGAGGATCGAGGTGGTGCAGGGCCCCGCCTCGGCGGTGTGGGGCGCCAATGCCCTCACCGGCGTCGTCAACATCCTGAGCCGGCCCCCACGAGAGGACCTCGGCACCCGGCTCCGCCTCGGTGGCGGCCTCTTCGGCCGCGATGCCGGCCAGTCGGCGGGGTCTGGTGCAGGCACGACGTGGAGCCTGGGCGTGAATCACGCACGCACCATCGGCGCGAAGTGGGCCCTGCGGGTCAACGCCGGCTACCTGGACTCCGACGCCTGGCCGCGGCCGTCGGGAAACGTGCCGGTGGGGACCCACCCCCTCGACCCGAGTGAGCACACGGGGGGCGCGGCCTACCCGCCCTTCCCGAGCCGCGGCACGCAGCAACCCCGGGTGAGCGTGCGTGTGGACCAGCAGCTCGAGACGGGAGCCCGGCTCATCTACGAGGCCGGCTTCAACCAGGCAACCGGCCTCTCCCATAGTCCGATCGGCCCGTTCACGGGCCCCGGCTCGCACTTCAGCTTTCTCCAGGCACGGTACGAAGCGCAGGGCCTGCGCTTGCGTGCCTTCGGCAACTTCCTGAACGGTGCGGACAGCCGCAACCTGCTCTCCCTCGACATCCGAGGTGACCCCGTGCGCCTCGACTTCAGGACCAAGACGTTCGACCTGGACGGTGCCAAGACCTGGTCCGTGGCCGACCGCCACCTCGTTTCTCTCGGGGTCGACTACCGCCGCTACGATTTCGACGCCATCTCGACCGCACCGAATGCCGAGGATCGGAACGAGCTCGGCGGATATGCGCACGTCGATCTTCGCTTCGGACGGTTCCACGCGGACGCCGCCCTGCGCCTCGACAAGTTCAGCTCGGTAAAGGGCGCCATCTTTTCTCCGCGCCTCGCCCTGCTCTTCAAGCCCACGGCCTCGCAGTCGGTGCGCGCCTCCTTCGGCCGCTCCTTCCTGGCCCCCACCGCGCTCGACGACTACTTCGACCTCTCCGTCGTCGGGCTCATGCTTCCCCTCGGCGAGATCGATCCGCAGCTCGGCGACTTCTCCCTCGTGACGCACGTCCACGG
>JBKPBQ010000486.1:0-8368 GCA_046726955.1 Acidobacteriota bacterium | reverse complement strand
CTCCGCGGCCACGACGAAGTCGAGGATGTGCAGCTCGTCCGCCACGATCTGGCAGATGCAGTAGGCCACGACCGCCGTTCGCCCCTCGCCGCGCGCCTCGCGGAGGACGAGCGCCGCGACCCGCGACGGATCGCCCACGGCCTCCCGGAAGTTTCCCTCCGACCAGGGGTGCGTGAAGCTCTGCCGCTCGAGGGCCAGCAACTCGGCAACGTCGGCCGCGCCGGCCGAGTCGAGGAACAGCGGACGGCTCACGGCGCCGGCTTCCGGATGTCGGCCTCGCGGAGGTACACGGGCCGGAGCGCCGCGGGAGAGATGCCCTCTCCGGCGCGCAGTCGCGGCAGGGCCAGCCTCGCCACCGCTACCGCCAGGAACGGCTCGCCCTCCAGAAGCCGGGCGTCGGGTTGGAGGAGGCGGAGCTCCTTCTCGTAGCGGCGCGCACCGTCGCCGAGGAACGCGATCGTTCCGCGAAGTCCATCGAGCGCGCGCTCGAGCTTCCCCACTCCACTCTCGCCAGACGGCCGGCCTTCCCGGTCGTAACGGCCGTAGAAGACCTCGTTGCGAAAGGCGTCCACGAGAGCGACCACGGTGTCCGCGGCACCTCGACCCAGCCACCCGAGCGCATCGAGCGTCGTGACGCCCAGGCAGGGCCGGCCCGCGGCGAGGGCGAGCCCCTGAACCGTCGAGAGACCCACGCGAAGGCCGGTGAAGGAGCCCGGGCCGGCCGCGACCGCATAGCCGTCGAGGTCGCGGATGGACCAGCCCGCGGCCGACGTCAGCTCCCGGACCGCCGCGACGACCCAGCTCGAGTGGCTCTCCGCGGTCCGCCGGATCTCGCCCCGGACCTCTTCGTCCTCGAGGAGGGCGGCGCTGCCGTTCCGGGTGGTCGTATCCAGGGCGAGGAGGCGCACGCGATTCCCTCTCCGGCCGCTAGCTTATACTCCTCGTCCCGTGTCGGCTCCGACGGTCGTGCAGACCCCCGCCATGCAGCAGTACCACCGCATGAAGGCGGAGCACCCCGACGCGCTGCTGTTCTTCCGGATGGGCGACTTCTACGAGCTGTTCTTCGACGACGCGGTGGTGGCGGCGCGCGCGCTCGAGATCGCCCTCACCTCCCGCTCCAAGGATCGTGACGGCCAGGCGATCCCCATGTGCGGCGTGCCCTGGCACTCGGCCCAGGGCTACATCGCCCGGCTCATCAAGCAGGGCTTCCGGGTCGCGCTGTGCGAGCAGATGGAGGACCCGCGCTTCGCGAAGGGCGTCGTCAAGCGCGAGGTGGTGCGCGTCGTCACGCCCTCCACCCAGCTCGAGGCCGCGGCCCTCGAGGCGACCGAGACCTCATACGTACTGGCCCTCGACTCGGGGCCGCAGAGCCTGGGGGCGGCCTGGCTCGAGCCCACCACTGGCGAATTCTTCGTCGCGGAGTGGGACGGCCCCGCACGCTTCGAGCGGCTACGGGACGAGATCGGGGCCACGCGGCCGCGCGAGATCCTGGTGAGGCGCGGCGCCGAGCTGCCGGCGTTCCTCACGGATGCGGCGCAGTCCGAAGGGGCGATTCCGCGGACGGAGGTCGAAGACCGGTCCTTCGAAGCGGGAACCGCTCGCCGCGAGCTCCTCGGGCACTTCGGGGTCGCGAACCTCGAGGCGTTCGGGTGCGATTCCCTGACCCGCGCGGTCGGGGCGGCGGGCGCCGCGCTGCGCTACCTCCGCGACACGCAGAAGCGCGAGGTCACGCACGTCACGGGCCTCGTCACCCGCGGGCCCGGCGACGTCCTCGTGGTGGACAGCCTCACCCGCCGCAACCTCGAGCTCGTCGAGAACCTGACGGACGGCTCGCGCCGAGGGACGCTCCTCGACGTGCTCGACCAGACCCGCACGGCCATGGGCTCGCGGGCGCTCCGGGAATGGATCCTCCGGCCGCTTACCGAGCTCGAGCGGATCCAGGACCGGCTCGATGCCGTCGAGGAGCTCGCCTTCCGCACGGTGCAGCGCGGCGCTCTGCGCGAAGCCCTCGGCGGCGTCCAGGACACGGACCGCATCCTGGGCCGGGTGACGCTCGGGACCACCTCCCCCCGCGACCTCGCGGCGCTCGCGCAGTCGCTCCAGGCCCTGCCTGCGGCCGCCGCGGCTCTCGCCGACTGCGAAGCCCCGCTCGTGCGGGCCCTCGTGAAGGACATGGACCCGCCTCTCGATCTCGCGGGACGGGTGTTGGCGACGCTCGTCGACTCGCCGGCGGCCTCGCTGCGCGAGGGCGGCTTCGTGCGCGACGGTGTCGACGCCGAGCTGGACGAGCTTCGGGCCACGAGCCGGGGCGGGCGCACCACGATCGCCGCCATCGAGGAGCGCGAGCGGGCGCGCACCGGCATCTCGTCCCTGAAGGTCCGCTTCAACCGCGTCTTCGGCTACTACATCGAGGTCAGCAAATCGAACCTCGGCCTCGTCCCCGCCGACTACGTGCGCAAGCAGACGATCGCCGGCGGCGAGCGCTTCATCACGCCGGAGCTCAAGGAGTACGAGGACAAGGTCCTCAGCGCCGACGAGCTCATCCTCGCCCGGGAGGCGAAGATCTTCGAGGACCTCCGCCAAGCGGTGGCCGCGGAGTCGCGGCGCCTGCAGCAGACCGCGCGCGCCGTGGCCGCGCTCGACGTCCTCGCCTCCCTCGCGGAGGCGGCCTGCCGCTTCGACTACGTCAAGCCGC
Organism: Acidobacteriota bacterium; assembly: GCA_046726955.1. GTDB lineage: Bacteria > Acidobacteriota > Vicinamibacteria > Fen-336 > Fen-336 > CAVPGH01. Next base: position 5,673 of record JBKPBQ010000486.1, on the reverse strand, counting down.
GGCTCTCGCGCGGCGACGAGCTCGTCTACGTGGAGGGCCGCCATCCGGTCATGGAGCGCCTGCTCTCCGAGCCCTTCGTGGCCAACGACCTGCGCATGGGCGAGGGGGCGGCGCGCCTCTACGTCCTCACCGGCCCCAACATGGGCGGCAAGTCGACCTACCTGCGGCAGACGGCGCTCATCGCCCTCCTGGCCCAGATGGGCAGCTTCGTGCCAGCGCGCGAGGCGAAGGTCGGGCTGATCGACCGGATCTTCACGAGGGTGGGCGCCTCCGACCAGATCCTCCGCGGCCAGTCGACCTTCATGGTGGAAATGCAGGAGACCGCCCACATCCTGCGGCACGCCACGGCCCGGAGCCTCGTCCTCCTCGACGAGATCGGGCGCGGCACGGCCACTTTCGACGGGCTGTCGATCGCCTGGGCCGTCGCCGAGCACGTGGCGAAGGAGGCGGGCGGGCCCAAGACGCTCTTCGCCACCCACTACCACGAGCTCACCGACCTCGCCGCCGATCTTCCTGCGGTCGGCAACCTCCACGTCTCCGCGCGGGAGTGGCAGGACTCGGTCGTCTTCCTGCGCAAGATCGAGCCGGGCGGCTCCGACCGTTCGTTCGGCATCCAGGTCGCGCGCCTCGCCGGCCTCCCCGCTCCGGTGGTCGTGCGCGCCCAGGAGATCCTGGGCAACCTCGAGCGCACCGAGTTCGACCGCGAGGGCCGCCCTCGCCTCGCCCACGCGGAGGACGAGGCCCCCGCTCCCGGCCGCCAGCTCTCGCTCTTCTCGGGGAAGGACGACTCCGTCCTGCAGGACCTCCGGCAGGCCAACCCCGACGCCTTGACGCCGCTCCAGGCGCTCGCCCTCCTCGCCGAGCTCAAGAAGCGGCTGGGCTGAGCCGGTTGGCCAGCAGGGGTCGAGCATCGACCTCCTTCCGCTCCACACACGTCGGCTACCGCGCGGCGGAGCGCTTCGTGTCCGACCTCGCAGGGGGCGCGTGGGCGCTCGAGTGGGGAGATCTGATCGACCTGACCCGCGCCCAGGAGATCGCCCGCCGCTACAAGGCGCTGCGCCTCGGGCTCGTCGACTCGGTAGTCATGGCCATCGCCGAGCGAAGGAACGCCGAAGCGATCGCCACCCTCGACCTTCGCCGTTTCGGCGCGGTCACTCTCCGCAACCGCCCCCACCTCCTGCCTCGCGATCTCCCCGCGGCCCCTTGACCATCAGCCCGATGCCCGGTCGCGTTGCTCGGGCTCCGAGATCGCCCTAGAATTGTCATGTGACCCTCCGAGCCGACCCGCTCAAGGAGCTCCTGGAGCTGCAAGAGCGGATGAACCGGCTATTCGAGGCGAGCCTTTCCCGGGAGCAGCTGGACGAGCCCTCCCTCCTCTCGGGCGACTGGGTGCCGCTCGCCGACGTCTTCGAGACCCCGGAGGCCTTCCTTCTGGAGATCGAGCTGCCCGGCCTCGACAAGGACGACATCGAAGTCCACGCCGAAGGCGACGCCCTGACCGTCCGCGGCCAGCGGCACATGCAGGGAGGCAAGCCCGAAGGCTTTCACCGCATGGAGCGCCGCTTCGGTCCCTTCTCCCGGACGTTCCAGTTTCCCGAAGACGTCGATCCCGACCGCGTGAGCGCGCAGTTCGCGGACGGGCTCCTGCGGCTGGAGGTGCCCAAGGTGCGGCCGCGCGGCTCCTGGCGAGTGAGGGTGGAGCGGGCGGACTGATGGCGCTCTTCCTGGGGCGCAAGCCGCTCGCGATCCCGACGCCCGAAGCGGCCCTGCCCGGCCGCGGCGAGCGCATGCCGGTGCCCCGCGCGCACTACGTGAGCGGCGCTCCCCTCGAGCCGCCCTTCCCCTCCGGACTCGAGCTCGCCCTCTTCGGCATGGGCTGCTTCTGGGGTGCGGAGCGGAAGTTCTGGGAGCTGCCGGGCGTCTTCTCGACGTCCGTCGGGTACGCGGGCGGCTCCACTGCCAACCCGACCTACCGCGAGGTCTGCAGCGGGCAGACCGGTCACGCCGAGGTCGTCCGCGTCGTCTTCGACCCGCGCAAGGTGTCCTACGAGACGCTGCTCCGCGTCTTCTGGGAGAACCACGATCCCACGCAGGGCATGCGGCAGGGCAACGACGTGGGGACGCAGTACCGGTCGACGATCTACTGGTACGGCGACGAGCAGCGCAAGGCCGCGGAAGCCAGCCGCGAGTCCTACCAGAAGGCGCTCGGCGCCGCCGGCCACGGAGCGATCACGACCGAGCTACGCGAGGCCCCCGAGTTCTATTACGCCGAGGATTATCACCAGCAGTACCTGGCCAAGAACCCGGGCGGCTACTGCGGCATCGGCGGAACGGGAGTGGCCTGCCCCACGGGCTTGACCGCGAGCGTCCAACCCTAGACTGGCCTTGAGGCGCAGTTCCTGGCGCCCATCACCCTACGTCGTCGCGTCAGCGCTTCTTTCCACAATCCCTGCCACGTCCACGTCGTCGCTCTATGCGCACGTCGAGCCGGAACGTCGCGTCCTCGCGGTCAACGTCATCGACAAGACCGGCGCGAACGTCCGTGGATTGACCGCCTCCAGCTTCCGCGTCCGTTTTCGCGGCGAGCCGGTTCAGGTCGTTTCTGCCGGGATCGATACGACCCCGCGTCGGATCGCGCTCGTGGTCGACACGAGCGAAAGCATGCGAGCTGCCAAAGGCATAGACCTCGCGTGGGCTGTGGCGCAAGAGCTTGTCGCAGCCTTCATACCTCCTCATCGGGTGGGCCTGCTGGAGCTGCGCGAGGAGCTGGAGCTGCGCTCGGATCTGACGAACGACGCGGGCGCGTTGCGGCAGGCGCTCATCGAAGCCAGTAAGCAGCCGCCACATGGCTCCACCGCCGTCTATAACGGAGTGGTCGCAATCAGCCGCACGCTGGGGGGAACAGGCTTTGCCGACGTCGTCTACCTGATCAGCGACTGCGAGGATAGCGCGAGCATGGAGACCGATGACAGGGCGGTAGAGGCCGCGCTCCAATCCGGCGTTCGGGTCTTCGTCAGCCGCGTGGCGGTTGCGCCTTTAGCAGGCGGCCGGCGCTTCCCTGTTGCCCAAAGCTGGGCAACGCGGATCACCAACGCCACCGGCGGCCTCGTCCTCGAAGCGGGCAAGTTCAAGGCGAAGGAGCTCACGAGATCGCTCGCCCAACTCGTCGGCGAGGTCTATCGCCTCGAAGTCCTCCTACCCCGACGTGTCGACAGAGTACACGAACTGAAGATCGAGGTCCTCGGGCCGGAGGGAACGAAGCTCGACAGCGTCCGGCTCCTGTATCCCCGGATGCTCGCGCCGGCGCCGGAGCCTGCTCTGAGCCAGCCGACGACGGTCAACCCCTAGCGCCCCGATCGCGTCCCTCTGCAACCGTTGCACCGCCCTGCGACTCGAGTCGCTTCCGATGGGCATGGAAGTTGGCGTCGTCCCAGGCCTGCCGGAGCGCGTTGAGATCCTCGATGGTCCGGTGCTTGTAGACTCCGGGCGGGAAGTGCGGCTTTGTCGTGCGATGGGCCAGCCCCCACACGAACCGAATCGCCCTTGAGAGCGCCGCATCCCCGGGCGCGTGCCAGATCGGGCCGTCCATCTCCTCCACCGAACGGAACTTTCGCACGGGCATCAGTCCCCCTCGATATTGAACCGGCGGCGTAGCTCCTCTGCGTCCATCCGGTCCTTGGGCCGCACCGTGTCCTTCTTCATGCGGTAGAGCGTAGTCGGCGTGACTACGCTGACCGTCAGTCCTTCGAAGGGAAGTCGCACGATCTCCAGGTCGCTCCAGCGGAATGCTTCACCCAGCCGCGTGAGGATGTCGATCGAGAAGTCTCCCGTGGGCGTCACGTACTGCACGGCGGGATAGTCGCCGAGGAGGTCCTCGGCAAGGATCTTGTCGATCTCGTCGTCGACGAAGACTGCGTGCAACGCCTTCTTCAGACGCTCGACGTTGTCGATCTCCGGTGCGATGAATATGTCCAGGTCCTGAGTCGCCCGCGCCAGACCGTGGATGTTTATCGCCACGGCCCCGAAGACGGCGTACCGGACACCCTCGCGTTCGAGGGCCTCGAGGACGCTTCGAATCGGCCCCAACTCCACCGGGGCGATTCCTAGTCGAAGACCTTCTCGAACCCCGGCTGGAGGACGATCTCCTTGCCCTCGATCCGGATGAGGGACTGGCGCTCCAGGTCCTTCAGCATGCGCGTGACGGTCTCGCGCGTGGTGCCGATGCGGTTGGCGATCTCCTGGTGCGTGGCCCGCCGGAAGGCGATCCGCCCGTCCTTGAGGCGCCGGCCCTCCTCCTTGGCCATGTCCAGGATGACCCGCGCGACGCGCCCGTAGACGTCCAGCAGCGCGAGGGTCTGGATCTGGTGGTTCGCCCGGCGGAGCCGGGCGGTGAGGATCTTGATGAGCGCGTGGCTGATCGCGGGGTTGTCGCCGATGACCCCCTGGAAATCCGTGCGGTGGAGGGAGAGCAACTCCGCGTCCTCCACCGCGATGGCGGTGGCGGAGCGCGGCTCGTTGTCGAGCAGCGCCATCTCCCCGAAGAAGTCTCCCGGTCCCAGCACGCTCAGGATGATCTCGCGGCCGTCGTCGCCGAGGATCGTGACCTTGATCCGGCCCTGGACGATCGTGAAGAAGAAGTCGCCCTCCTCGTTCTCGAAGAAGACGACGGTGTCCTTCGGATAGCGCCGACGCGTAGCGAGGCGCCCGAGGCTGCTGATCTCAGGCTCGCCCAGCTCCGAGAAAAGGGGCACGCTTCGAAGGAGCTCACGCTCGTCCATGGCGGCGACCTCCTGACGCCGTCTCGACTTCTGCGGAGGCTAAAGTATACTCCCGCCTCCCAGCCCCCGCATCAGGTCCCCACGAGCCGCACGAGCGCCTCGATCGCCTCGACGGCCTCGGGCCCCGTGACGGGCCGCCACGGCTCGAAGGCGCCGCTCGGGGTCACGTCCATGAGGCCGGCCGCGAGGACGCGCTCGACCCGGTCGTAGACGAGGTTGTTCGGGGACATGTCGGAGGGGACCTGGACCGCCGCCGCGCGCGGGAAGCGCAGGAGGTCCAGGACGCGCCCGAGGGCCCGCGCCACGTCGCTCCTCCGGACCATCGCTCCCGGCTGGAAGGTGTGGTTCGGGTAGACGTCCATGATGTCCAGGGCGAGCACGTCGGCGATGTGGTCCCGGGCCCAGGAGCCCGAGATGTCGATCGCGACCTTCGGCTCGCGCTCGGCCACCCGCCGCAGGGCCGTGACCTTCACGTCGACGAGGGCGGCGAGATCGGCCCGCGACAGCCGCGAGGAGGTCGCGATCCGCCGATACTCCTCGGGCATGAGCAACAGCTCCTGCGCATCGCGAACCTCCCGCGACCGGCGCAGCGCCTCGTCGTCGCGCGGGTCCTTGAGCAGGAGCTTCCGGTAGACATCCGAGGCTTTCGCGTAGTCCTGCATGCCGATCAGGATCTCGCCGAGCCGAAGCAGCACCTGGCGGTCCTGCACGGGGTCCTGCTCGAGGAGGGCAGCCGCCCCCGCGGCGTCTCCCTGCTTGAGCGCCGCCCCTCCCGCCCCCACGAGGGCGGGCAAATACTCCGGCCGGTCGTCGAGGACCATGCCGAAGAGACGGCTCGCCTCGGCGGCCCTCCCGCCCCGCAGCCGCCCGTAGGCCAGGCCGGTCTGGGCGGGAA
>JBKPBQ010000485.1:0-5205 GCA_046726955.1 Acidobacteriota bacterium | reverse complement strand
GCGCTCGATCAGCCGATCGACGGTCGCGGGCTTCCCCGAGGCCCGGCCGAGCCAGGCTTCGGCGGTCAACCAGGCCGGCGGGCCCGTCCTCCCCCAGATCCCGCGCGGCGTGACTTGCACGAGGGGCACCCCGTACTGCACGACGTTCCCGAGGGCGCGCGCGGCGCGGCCCGGCCAGCGCTTCTTCAGCAGGGCGGCCACCTGCGCTTGCGAGCGGGGCTCGCTTTCCAGGAGCGCTCGCCCCGCCTCCGCGATCCGCGTCAGGTTCGCTCCCGCGAGGTCCCTTCTGTAGCCGCCCCGCATCATGCGGAAGAGCATCGGCTGGAAGAGCGGGCGGAGCGCCTTGTAGTCGCGCGCGGTGACGAGGTGCAGCGTCCCCCGCATCAGCGTCGCGCGAACGGCGCGCCGCGACACGACGAGCCGGACGAGGTCCTCCGCGCGAAAGCCCTCGAGGCGCGTCCACAGACCGAGGTAGGGAGAGTTCGGGACCTGGGCCTGGAGGCCCACGAGGTGCTCGATCGCTTCCCGCGCCGGACGGCGGGCGCGGGCGAGGAGCAGCTGCCGGGCGAGGAGCGCGCGATTGAGCGCGCGGACGCTCAGCGCTTGTCCGCGAGCTTCCAGAACTGCTTCTCGTTGAGGATCGTGATGTGGTGGCCCTTGTCGCGGAGCCGCTTGATCTCCATGAGCTTCAGCCCGGCGTCGCGCCCCGCGGCCTGCAGCGGGTTGGGGCGGCCGCGGACGAGAACTGTCGTGCGTATGGACGGCATCCCGTGAACGACCGCGCCCGCCCTCTTCGCCGCCGCCTTGGCCACTTTGCGCTGGCGAGTGAGGACGCCGGTGAAGGCAAGGTGCACGCCCCTCAGCGATCGCAGCGCGCCGACCTTGAGCGTGGCCGGCGGAGTGCGGAGCGCCTCGATCAGCTCGTCGGCCGTGTCGTAGCGCTTGCGCCGCTCGCCGATGCAGCGGTAGACGATCTCCTTCAGGTGGTCGCTGCACGCGAGCTTCCGGATGTCGGGCAGCCGCAGGCGCTCGCGCGCGTCGCCCTTCACGAGCATGCCCAGCAGCTGCCCGACCTGGTAGACGTCGTCGCGCATCTGCCACTTCGGGGCCAGACCCGCGACGATGTCGCTCGGGGCCGTCATCGGGTTCAACGCGTCGGCGACGGCGCCGCGGCGGCTCGTCTGCTGGCGGACGATCCCGAAGTCGCCGAGCTTGAGGCACGGCCCCTCGCACACGAAGACGTTCATCGGCGTGAGATCGCGGTGCAGGAGCTGGCCGCGGTGCAGCTTGCCCAGGACCTGGAGGATCCCCGCGATCTCGCGGCGGGCGGCGCTCTCCGTGAAGCCCTTCCGGCTCTGGAGAAGGTAGGCGCGGAGGTCGCCGTGATGCGCGTACTCGAGGGCCAGGCAGTAGAGGACGCGCCCGTCGCCTCCGATGAGCGGAAACGTGTCGTAGAGGCCGATCGCCCGCGGATGCCCGTCGAGGAGCTGGCCGAAGTAGGCCTCGCGCAGCCACCCGTCGATGTTCTCGCTGACCTTGATGCAGAGGACGAGGGGGACGCGCGAGGAGCGCGCGAGCCGTCGGGCGAGATAGACCTGTCCGAACCCTCCCTGTCCGAGCAGGCGCTCCACGCGGTACGAGAGCCCGGTCTCGGGGCTCTCGATCACCTGCTGGGGGGCGAGGAGTTGCGGCCGGGGGCCAGAAGCGGCGCCCACGCGCCGGGTGCGCGTCGTAGCGGCGGAAAGGCGGTCGGAGGAACGAATCTCTTCCGGCATCGGCTTCGAGGGGTTCCGAGCATAGCAGAGCCACGGAGACGGCCGGGTCCGTTCGATCCGACGAAAAACGACAGAGTGACGTCGAATCCGGCCCCGGCCGTTCGACTATCCTGCGAAAGGGAGGCCCGACGCGCCATGCAATACATGCTGCTGATCTACGACGACGAGAAGAAGTTCGCGGACCTGCCCGAGGCGCAGCAAGGCAAGGTCATGCAGGAGTTCCGGGACTTCACGCACTCGATCGTGAAGAGCGGCCACTACCGCGCCGGAGACCAGCTCCAGTCCGTCTCCGCCGCCACCTCCCTCCGCTGGAAGGGGGGCAAGGCCCTCGTGACCGACGGCCCGTACGCGGAGTCCCGCGAGCAGCTCGGCGGGTACTACCTCGTCGAGGCCAAGGATCTGGACGAGGCGGTCTCGATCGCCAAGCGCATCCCCGCGATGGCGATCGACGGGGTCGTCGAGGTCCGCCCCGTGTTTCCCCGACCTCCGGGCGTCTGAGCGCGGCCGAGGCCGGTCGCCCCGAGGGTGTAGTCTGGCCTCGAGGCGACATGACGGTGGAAGAGATCCATCGCGACCACTACGGGCGGATCCTGGCCACGGTGATCCGGCTCGTCGGCGACTTCGACCGCTCCGAGGAGGCCGTGCAGGAGGCTCTCGCGGCCGCGGTCGAGAGCTGGCCCGTCCAGGGCACTCCGCAGAATCCGGTGGCCTGGCTCGTCTCCACGGCTCGCTTCAAGGCCATCGACCAGCTCCGGCGCGAGGCGCGACAGAGGGCGAAGCAGGACGAGCTCGAGCGGCACCTTCGAGCCCGCGCGGAAGACGAGGCTCCGGCCGAAGAGGACCGGCTGCGCTTGATCTTCACCTGCTGCCACCCCGCGCTCGCTCCGGACGCCCAGGTGGCGCTCACGCTGCGCACCCTGTGCGGCCTCACCACGGAGGAGATCGCGCGGGCCTTCATGGTCGCCGTCCCCACGGTGGCTCAACGCGTGGTTCGGGCAAAGGCGAAGATCCGGGACGCGGGAATCCCGTACGTCGTGCCCGCGGACGACGCGCTCCCGGAGCGCCTCGACGCCGTCATGGCCGTCGTCTACCTCGTATTCAATGAAGGATACGCCGCGAGCTTCGGCGGCCGGCTCGTCAGGGGCGAGCTCTGCGGCGAGGCCATCCGGCTGGGCCGCATGCTCGTCGAGCTGATGCCGGACCAGGCGGAGGCGAAAGGACTCCTCGCCCTCATGCTGCTCCACGACGCGCGGCGCGCGACGCGGGTGGACGGGGAGGGCCGCCTGCTCACGCTCGAAGAGCAGGATCGCTCGCGCTGGGACCGGAAGCTGATCGCGGAAGGCGAGGCGCTCGTCGAGCACGCGCTGCGCGCGGGCGTCCCCGGCCCCTACGCGCTCCAGGCCGCGATCGCGGCGCTGCACGCCCAGGCCCCGCGGGCCGAGGACACGGACTGGGCCCAGATCGCGGCGCTCTACGGCATCCTCGTGCGCGTCCATGCCGCGCCCGTGGTCGAGCTCAACCGCGCGGTTGCGATCGCAATGGCCGACGGCCTCGAGCGCGGGCTCGAGCGTCTCGACCTCCTCGCGGAGCGAGGCGATCTCGAGCGCTATCACCTCCTCCCCGCGGCCCAGGCCGATCTGCTGCGCCGCCTCGGCCGACGAAGCGAGGCCGCCGCGGCCTATCGCCGGGCCCTCGTCCTCGTCGCGAACGACGCGGAGAAGCGCTACCTCGAGCGCCGGCTGGCCGAGGTCGAGTAGACCATATGGGCAACGAGCGCCCCATATCGTCAAGGCCTCACATTCGTTGACATCGACGAACGGCTCGCAGCCGTGGAAGTCGTTGACGGGCATCGGCGAGAGAAAGTGGCCTGAGGTCCGCGGACTGGCACCCACATTGCCACTACTTCCAGCGTGCCGTTCCGACAAGTTCATTGTGAGGAGATCGCAGACATGAAGACACTTGCGTTGATTCTTTCGCTGGGACTGATGGCCACCGTGGCCTCCGCCAACCCTCGCCACGCCAACCCCCGCCACCAGGCCGCTGCCGCCACCGAGAAGACCCATAAGGTCGCGGCCGAGGTCGTCTCCGTGGACACCATGAAGAACACCCTGACGATCAAGAGCACCGACGGAGCGGAGAAGACCGTCCCCGTCGAGGGCAAGGCCATCACCACGCTCAAGGCCCTGAAGCCGGGCGAGAAGGTCGACCTGACCTGCCGCGACAACGACAAGGGCGAGCACCAGGCCGTGACCGCCATCTCGGTCAACACCAAGCCGGCCGCGTCCGAGCCGAAGCAGTAGCGCTCCGAAAGAACCGCTAACGGGGCGTGCGGAACCCACGGGAACCGCACGCCCCCTTTTCGTCTCTACCGATCTCCCGGGAAGCGCGCGGTAGAATCTCGCCCACATGGCCACCCGCCGCCGCCCGCTGGTCCTCGCGATGGGGCTTCTCCTCGGCGCCGCCCTCGCGGGGGCCGAAGAGTGGCACGAGGCCTATCGCGACGGGCTGAGCGCGCTCGCCGGTGGCGACGCGGAGAGAGCGGCCGCCTCCTTCCGGCGCGCCATCGCCCTTCGTCCGGAGCCCGGCCGCAACGTCGTCACCTACGGCACGAACGTCGAGCCGCGCTACTTTCCGTACCTGAGGCTGGCCGAGGCCTACATCGCGCTCGGCCAGCTGGAGCTCGCGCAGCAGTCGCTCGAGGCCTCGGCCCGATTCGGGCGCGAGCCCGCGGAAGAGCGCCAGCGCCTCCTCACGCGCCTCGAGGCCGCGGCAGAGCAGCGCCACCCCCGCGCTCCTCCCGCGACGCCGACCCCCGCTCCCCCGATCACATCCGCACCCGCGCCCGTCCCCTCGGCGAGCGCCACTCCGGAACCCGTCACGCCGGAAACGCCCTTGGTGTCGCCGGCGGCGACGCCTCCGGCTCCCGGCGCGCAGCCTCCCGCGGAGGAGGCGCGGCCGCGCGCGGAGCCGCGGGGTCCCGTCGAGGCCCAACGCGGCCCGACTCCGCCGGCCACGACGCTCGGGCCCGCTCCCGCCAGCGAGGCCCGCGGAAGCCTGGAAATCGTCTCGCAGCCGCCGGGCGCCTCCGTCTACATCGACGACGAGCCGGTGGGGTCGACCGATCCCGAGACCGGTCGTCTCGTGAAGAGCGGGCTCGCCGCGGGACGCCACCGCGTGCGGGTCGCCCTCACGGAGCACGAGGAGATCGTCCGCGACATCGATGTGCCGGCGGGGGGCCGCACCTCGCTCGCGGCCGCGCTCGGCGAGGCCTCGAGCGCGGAGCCCGGCATCACCGCGGCGCACGTGCTCTTCGCCCTCGTGGCGCTGCTGGTGACGGCCGGCCTCGCCTGGCTCGTGGTGCGGAGGGCGCCGGACAGCCGCACACCGCTCTGGGCGCCCACGCCGGGCGCGAGCACGCCTCGACCAGTAC
>JBKPBQ010000484.1:0-9388 GCA_046726955.1 Acidobacteriota bacterium | reverse complement strand
AACGCGCCCCCAGCCATGAGGCCGGAGGCGATGACGATGCCGCGCTCGCGAATCGTCGGACGGCCCTCGGCCTCCGCCTTGCGGTTGAGGAAGTGGACGAGGAGGCCCCCGACGAGGGCGGGGGTGTTGAGCTCCAGCGGCAGGTACATCCCGAGAGCGAAGATGAGCGCAGGGACGCTCAGCATCTCCATCACGAGGGCGAGCACGGCCCCCGCGCCGAAGAGGATGTACGCCACCGGCTTCTGGCTCATGAAGCCCTCCACGAGGGACTTCATGATCGCGGCCTGCGGGGACGGCAGGACGGGGTGCACGTCACCCGGCGCCGCCTCGCCGAACTGGAAGGCGCGGGCGAGGAGCACGATCGTGAGCGCGGCCGCCGTGGAGGACAGCACCACCCCCAGGAACTTCACCCTCTCCTGCGCGGCGGGAGTGGAGCCCAGCCAGTAGCCCGTCTTGAGGTCGGTGACCGTCTGGCCGGACACGGAGAGGGCGGTACAGACCATCCCGGCGATCGCCATGACGAAGAACATCCCCGTCGTCCCCGAGAGGCCGAAGCGCAGGAGGACCACCGAGGACACGATGATCGTGAGCATGGTCATCCCGGACACGGGGTTGCGCGAGGTGGTGGCGATGGCGTTGGCCGCCACCGAGGTGAAGAAGAAGGAGAAGACGAGCGTGAGGACGAGGCCGACGAGCACCACGAGGAGCGCGGCCCCCAGGCTGGCGAAGAAGACGCCCGCGGCGAGGGCGGAGACGACGACGCCACCCAGGATCCAGGTAACGGGAATGTCGCGGTCGGTCCGTACCGGGCTCTCCGCCTCGCCGTGGCGGAAGGCCCGCGCGGCGATGGAGAAGGACCCCGCCACCACGCGCAGCGACTTCACGATGCCGAAGATGCCGGCGGTGGCGATCGCCCCCACCCCCACGAAGCGCACGTAGCTGCGGAAGATCTGGCTCGCCGTCATCTGGGCGATGGGAAGGGTGCCCGGATAGACGACGAGGTCGGGCGCGTTGCGGCCCACCATCCAGATCAACGGGACGAGGACGAAATTGGCGGTGAACCCGCCGGCACAGAGGAGGGTCGACGCCCGCAGGCCCATCACGTAGCCGAGGCCGAGGATGAAGGCGACGGCGTCGAAGCTCGCCACCACCCGCACGCGCTCGGCGAGCACCCGGACGGGCGCGAGGAAGGAGAAGGTCAGGAACTCCGCCCACACGTGGAAGGTCGTGACCAGGAAGTCGTAGACGCCGGCGATCCCCGTCGCCTGCAGCAGGAGCTTGGCTTGCGAGCCGCCCTTTTCGCCCGTGACCAGCACTTCCGTGATCGCGGTGGCCTCCGGGTAGGGAAGCTGGCCGTGCATCTCGCGGACGAAATACCGCCGCAGCGGGATCAGGAAGAGGACGCCGAGGCAGCCGCCGGCCACGCAGATGAACGTCGTCTGCACCGGGTGGGGGTCGAGCTTCAGGATGTAGAGCGCGGGCAGCGTGAAGATCGCCCCCGCCACCACCGATCCGGACACCCCGCCGATGCCGGTGATGATCACGTTCTCGAGGAGCGTCGAGCGCCGCGGGTACATCCGCGCGAGGCCGATGGCGAGGATGGAGATCGGGATCGCCGCTTCCATGACCTGGCCGACCTTGAGGCCGGAGTAGGCCGAGGCCACGGTGAAGATCACGCAGAGGACGACACCCCATCCCACCGCGCGTCCCGTCGCCTCGGGCAGACGCGCTTCGGGAGGGACGACCGGCCGATAGATCTCGTCCTTCAGGAGGGGCTTGTACGCGTTGGCAGGGAGCGACCTCGTGTCGGGAGCGTCCATCTGTCCTCCGGGAGAGTGGGGTCGGGCCCCAAGTCTAGCTGAGGCGGGTCAGCCTGCGAGCAGCTCCGGGAGGACCCGGCCGCTCGGACCCTGGACGAACACGTCGAAGGCGCGGACGTTTTCGGGCGGATCCGCGTTGACGAGCCAGGTCTCGGCCCCGTGGGCGCGCGCCGCCGAGACGAGCCCGGCCGCGGGATAGACGAGCCCCGACGTGCCTACCGCGAGATAGACGAGTGGATGGCCCTCGGCGTCGTGCAGGAAGGACTCGATGCGCCCGAGGTGGGCGGGGTCGAGCATCTCGCCGAACCAGACGATGTTGGGACGCAGGAGGCTGGGCCGGCCTGCGCGCTCGCAGATCTCGCAGCGGGGGAGCCTTCCCTCGGCGTAGAGCGCCTCGTCCGCGAACGGCGCGCGGCCGCAGCCGGAGCAGCGGGTCTCGAAGAGGTTGCCGTGGATCTCCACGAGCCTTCGGCTGCCGGCGCGCACGTGGAGGCCGTCCACGTTCTGGGTGACTAGCAGGAAGCGGTAGCCGAGACGGGCTTCCACTTCCGCGAGCGCCTTGTGCCCGGGGTTCGGCTCGCAGGCGCGCGCTCGGCGGCGCCGCTCCGAGTAGAAGCGCCAGACGAGCTCGGGGTCCTCCTCGAAGCCCTCGGGCGAGGCCACCTTCTCGACGGGGTGGTTCTCCCAGAGGCCTCCCGCGTCGCGGAACGTCGGGATGCCGCTCTCCGCGGAGACGCCGGCGCCGGTGAGGACGAGGAGACGCGTCTCGGGGCCGAGGCGGAGGCGCTTCGGCTCGCGGGCCGGCGCGGTCAAGCGGCGTCGCCGGCTAGACGATCCGCAGCTGCGCGGCCTGCGAGATCACGTTGCCGCGCTGGTCGCGCAGCCAGACGACGACGCTCACCACCGCGAGCCGGCCGCCGTCGGCAAGGGAATAGAAGAGCGACTCGTTGAACGTCAGCGTGCCGCGGGCGGCGAGCGCCGTGGAGCCCGTGGTGGAGGAGGCGGTCAGGTCCGCTCCGGTGTAGGTGAGCACGAGGTCGTCGAGGTAGACGTCGATCGTGGTCACGGTGGCGGAGATCCCGGCGGTCTCACGGACCGTGAGCTGCCAGGAGATCGCCCAGGGGAAGGCGTGGTCGGCCGTCGGCTGCGCCGGCACGAGGACGGGGTCGGGAGTGACGGTGACCGCGGCGACGGTCGGCTCGGGGGTGGCCTCGGCCGACGGGCTCGACGGAGTGGTGGGCCCGTTGGAGCCCGACGTCGATTCGTCGTTGCAGCCGGGCAGGAGGGCGACGGCTAGGGCCAGGGCCACGGCCAGGACACTCTTCCGCAAGGCAACCTCCCTTTCAGGGGAACTCCGGTGCGCGCCCCTCCGAAGGCCCTTTGCGCCGTACCTCCGACAGGCTCTTCCGTGAGCATTATCATACGGAAAGGTCCTGACATGGAACGAGTTGACCTAACGATCATCGGACACGTGCGCAGCCCCTGCACCGAGAGCGCGCAGATCCCGAAGGGCCCGGCCGCGCGCCACGACGCGGAGGGCATCCCGCGGCTGATCGCCACAACCGCGAGGCCCGGAGCCGGGCCTCGCGGTGCGCTCCCTGACGCCTACGGCTTCTTGACCTCCTGCTTCGCCGCTACCTTGGCGGCGGCGGCCGGCTTGGGCGACCAGAACTCGGGGTCCGCGGCCGCGAACTCCTTCGACACGAAGCTCATCTTCGGGCTCATCGCGAAGATGGTGTCCTGGCCGCTGCCGGGCACGATGGCTTCGCGGTTGATCTCGCGCATCCGCGCCCGGTTGTCCTCGCCCATCGCGTCCCGAAGCGTCTTGCCGTTGTCGATGTCGGCTTCCTTGAGCGCGGCCATCGGCGCAAAGTAGACGTACGTTCCCGTGGGCAGGCCCGCGACGACCTGGTAGGCGGCCCAGCGCTCGTCCTTGATGCCCGCCTTCTCGTAGGCGGCGACGAGGAGCTTGCCCGCCTGCTCGTAGTCGTTGCTGTAACCCGCCTTCACGGTCTCGCGATAGACCCACATGAACTTGGTCTGGCCGAGGTTCGGCGGGTTCGCGTGGTAGCTCAGGTCCTCGCGGTAGCGCGCGATGATCGACTGGCTGTTGGTCAGGAAGTCGCTCTCCTGGGCGCTCAGCGTATCGAGCGCGGAGGTGAGCGTTGTGTTCGCATCTTCCTCCTTCACCGCGGCGGCGAGCGCCTCGAACGACTCGTGCCCGTCGATGAACCAGCTCTCCGGCGCGCCCGTCAGCGACGACAAGGCGAGGTAGTGCATCTTGGAGCCGCCGCGGGTGGCGGCTTGCACCCACGAGGCCTCGAACTTGTCGTGGGCGCCGACCTTGCCGGGCTTCACCTGCTCCCGGATGATCCGGATCATCTTGGCGGGGGCGGCGGGGCCGGCGGGGGCGGGTGTCTGGGCGAGGGTGACGGCCGCCGAGGCGGCCAGGGCGGCGACGACGAACGTCGTCTTCATTATTGATATGCCTCCCGGCAGAACGGGGGACGACCATGGGCTACCGGAAGCGGCGGGCCTCCGAAGCCTGTGCGACAAGGTCTGATCGGGGTTCCGCCGGCAGTCTACGCTCCCCGTCCGGGGCGTCAAGCGGGGCGCGATAATGATGGAATCGTGAGTCTCCAGGAGAAGCTGGAGGCGCTTCCCCTGCGCCCCGGCGTCTACCTCTTCAAGAACGCGGAAGGGGACGTCGTGTACGTGGGCAAGGCCCGCGTGCTCCGCGACCGGGTGCGCTCGTACTTCCAGGCCGGCCACCAGCCCGTGGAGGTCACGAAGACGCGCATGGTCGAGGACATCGCCGACCTCGACCTCGTGGTCACCGACACCGAGATGGAGGCGCTCGCCCTCGAGAACAACCTCATCAAACGGCACCAGCCGCTGTACAACATCCGCCTCCGCGACGACAAGAACCACCCGTACCTGAAGCTGACGTTGGCCGAGGAGTACCCGCGCCTCTACGTGGTGCGCCGGCCGGGCGAGGACGGCAACGTCTACGGCGGTCCGTACATCCCCGCGAGCCTGGGGCGAAAGACGGCGGCCCTCGTGCGGAAGCTCTTCGGCATCCGGTCGTGCAAGGAGGTCCTGAACGGGCGGCGTCCCCGGCCCTGCCTGCAGTACCAGATCAAGCGCTGCCTCGCCCCCTGCGTCGCCGAGGTCTGCGCGCTCGACCGCTACCGGCAGTCGTGCGAGGACGCGCGACTCTTCCTGGAAGGCCGCACGGAAGAAGTGGTGCGCCGGCTGCGCGCGGAGATGGAAGCGGCGGCGGACGACCACCGCTTCGAGGAGGCGGCGTCGCTGCGCGACCAGGTGCGTGCGCTGGAGCGGCTGGAGACGCCGCAGAAGATCACCACCACCGACCTCGAGGAGCGCGACCTCTTCGCGGCGTGCGTGGAAGGGGAGCGCGCGGCCGTGCAGGTGTTCTCCGTGCGCGACGGCAAGGTGGTGGCGCGCGAAGGCTACCTCCTCGACCGGCTCACCGAGCCGGAGCGCGTGCTCGCCGCCGCCATCCAGCAGTTCTACGCGGCCGGCAAGTACGTGCCGCGCGAGGTGCTCGTCCCCTCGGACATCCCGGACCGCGAGCTCCTCGAGGCCTGGCTCTCCCGCCGCCGGGGGACCCAGGTCCGGATACGCATTCCCCAGCGCGGCGAGAAGTTCCGCCTCCTCGACCTCGTGGTCCGGAACGCGCGACTCGCCTTCGACCTGGAGTGGAAGCACCCGCGGCGGCAGTCGCAGGAGATCCTGCGCGCGCTGCGCGACCTGCTCGACCTCGAGGTGGAGCCGCACCGCATCGAGTGCTTCGACATCTCCAACATCCAGGGGTCGGACATCGTGGCCTCGATGGTGGTGTTCGAGGACGCCTTCGCGAAGAAGTCCGACTACCGGAAGTTCCGGATCCGCAGCGTGGCCGGCGCGCCCGACGACTTCGCCTCCATGCGCGAGGTCGTGGGCCGCCGCTACAAGCGGCTCCTCGAGGAGGGCAAGGATCTGCCCGACCTCGTGCTGATCGACGGCGGCAAGGGCCAGCTCGGGGCGGCGGTGGCCGCGCTCGACGAGCTGGGGATCGGCGACCAGCCGGTGGCCAGCCTGGCCAAGAAAGAGGAGCTCATCT
The DNA here is from genome assembly GCA_046726955.1 of Acidobacteriota bacterium. GTDB lineage: Bacteria > Acidobacteriota > Vicinamibacteria > Fen-336 > Fen-336 > CAVPGH01. Next base: position 3,442 of record JBKPBQ010000484.1, on the reverse strand, counting down.
TCCTGCGCGGCCGCGAGCTGCCGATCGCCCTCCCGCGCGCGTCGCCCGTGCTGCAGCTCGTCCAGCGCGTGCGCGACGAGGCCCACCGCTTCGCCATCGGCTACCACCGCCAGACGCGGGCGAAGCGGACGCTCCGCTCCGAGCTCGACGAGATCGCGGGCGTCGGCCCCGCCACGCGTCGGAAGCTCCTCTCCCGGTTCGGCTCGCTGCGCGGCGTCCGCTCCGCAAGCGAGGCGGAGCTGGCGGCGGCCGTCGGCAAGAGCACGGCCTCGCGCGTGCGGGCGCATTTCGAGAAATAGGCAATCGATCCGGATCGGCTTTCTTGCGATCCCGGTCCGGACCGGGTAGCTTCCTTCGGAATTCCCGCTACGGAGGACTCCATGGCCGATCCCAAGGCCGCTCCCGCCTCGCGTCGTGCCTTCCTCGCGTCCGCCGGCGGCGCCGTGCTCGCCGCACCTTTCCTCGCCCGCACCGCCTGGGCGCAGGTCCCCGACATCCCATTGCCGGACCTCCCGGGCCGGAAACTCGGCTGGGCGATCGTCGGTCTCGGCCGCCTGGCCGTGAACCAGATCCTCCCTGCGATCGTCAGGTGCGGCCAGTCGCGCGTGGTAGCACTCGTGAGCGGGCGGCCCGAGAAGGCCAGGCGCCTCGCCCAGGTGTACGGGGTGGACGCGAAGAACATCTACGACTACGACAACTACGACACCATGGCCCGCAATCCCGCGATCGACGTGGTCTACGTCGTCCTGCCCAACAGCATGCACGCGGAGTACACGATCCGCGCGCTCAAGGCCGGCAAGCACGTGCTGTGCGAGAAGCCGATGGCGAACACGCCGGAGGACTGCGAGCAGATGATCGCGGCGGCCCGCGCCGCCGGGCGGAAGCTGATGATCGGCTACCGGCTGCACTACGAGCCCTTCAACCAGAAGCTCGTCCAGATCGCCAGGGACACCTCGGAGATGGGGCCGACCCGGCTCATCGGCGCCGAGGCCGGCTTCCCGATCGGCGATCCCGGGCAGTGGCGCCTCCGCAAGCAGATGGCGGGGGGCGGGTCGCTCATGGACATCGGCATCTACGCGCTGCAGGCCGCCCGCTACCTCGCGGGCGAGGAGCCGGTGGCGGTGGAAGCGATGATGCACTCGACGCCGAACGACCCGCGGTTCGTGGAGGTCGAGGAGAACGTGACGTTCCAGCTCCGCTTCCCCTCGGGGATCCTGGCCAACTGCGCGTCCAGCTACGGCGCCGGGCTCAACCGCTTCCGCGTGTTCAAGCCCGGCGGCTGGGCCGAGCTCGAGCCCGCGCTCAGCTACACCGGCCTGCGCATGCGCGTGAGCCGCAACGGGGTGACGGAAGAGCGGCCGCAGCCGGTCGTGGACCACTTCGGGGCGGAGATGGACCACTTCTCGGGCGCGATCCTGGCCGGGAAGGATCCGCTCACCCCGGGCGAGGAAGGCCTGCGCGACATGCGGATCATCAAGGCGATCTACGAGTCCGCGCTGGGGGTGAAGCCGGTGACGCTCGCCGCCTGACCGGGAAGCGCGTGGGAGGCGTTCCCGCACGCCCGTGCTAAGATGCGCGGTTCTTTGGAGGCGATGCCGCCGCGATGCCGACGCCCGAACGCCTGGCCGAAGCGCTCACCAGTTATGTCGTGCTCCTCTTCAGCCTGAGCTTCCACGAGGCGGCCCACGCCTGGACGGCCTCTCGCATGGGCGACCAGACCGCCCGCGAGGCGGGGCGCGTGAGCCTGAATCCTCTCGTCCACATCGACCCGATCGGCACGGTCCTCATGCCCCTTCTCCAGATCTTCGCCCAGGGCATCCCGCTGCTGGCCTGGGCGAAGCCGACCCCCGTGGTGGCGCGGAACTTCCGCCCGGGGGAGTACCGGCGCGGCCAGGTGCTAGTGGCGGGCGCGGGGCCGCTCTCGAACTTGCTGCTCGCCTCGGTCTTCGCCTCGCTGCTCTTTGTGGCCGTCCGGCTGCTGGGCGTACATTCCGAGCGGCCGTTACTCGACCTCATCGTGACCGGCGTCTTGATCAACGTGATGCTCGCCATCTTCAATCTCCTGCCTGTACCGCCCCTCGACGGCTCGTGGGTCGCCTCCTACGGCCTGCCGCCCCGGCTCGGCGAGGCCTACGATCGGCTCGTCAGGCCGTACGGTATGTGGATCCTGCTGATTCTGGTCGTCACCGGCGCGATCTCCGTCGTCACCCGGCCCCTCATCCGGCTGGTGAGCGGCATACTCTTCAGCCTCGCCCTGTCCCAGTGACCCGCCCCCGCATCCTCTCCGGCATGCGGCCCACCGGGCCGCTCCACCTCGGCAACCTCATGGGTGCGCTCGACAACTGGGTGCGCCTGCAGGACGCCTACGAGTGCTTCTTCCCGATCGTCGACTGGCACTCGCTGACCACCGACTACGCGGACACCTCCGCGATCCGCGAGAACATCCTGGAGGTCGCGATCGACTGGCTGGCGGCGGGGCTCGACCCCGTGCGGTCGGTGCTCTTCGTGCAGAGCGCGGTCAAGGAGCACGCGGAGCTGCACCTGCTGCTCTCGATGATCACGCCCGTCTCGTGGCTGGAGCGCGTGCCCACCTACAAGGAGCAGCAGCAGCAGATCACGGACAAGGACCTCTCGACCTACGGGTTCCTGGGCTACCCCGTGCTCCAGACCGCCGATATCGTCATCTATAAGGCGGACGCGGTGCCGGTGGGGGAGGACCAGGCCGCCCACCTCGAGCTCTGCCGGGAGATCGTGCGGCGGTTCAACCACTTGTACGGGCCCGTCTTCCCCGAGCCCAAGACGCTCCTGACGGAGGCCAAGCGGATTCCGGGCACCGACGGACGGAAGATGTCGAAGTCGTACGGCAACGCCATCTACCTCAAGGACAGCCCCGAGACCGTACGGCAGAAGCTGAAGCCGATGGTCACCGATCCGGCACGCAAGCGCCGGACGGACCCCGGCAATCCCGACATCTGCCCCGTCTTCGACCTCCACAAGGCGTTCTCCCCGCCCGCGTCGCAGGAGTGGGCGGCGGCGGGATGCCGGACCGCGGGCATCGGCTGTCTCGACTGCAAGGCCCGGCTCACCGAGCACGTGCTCGAGCGGCTGGCCGAGATCCACGCCCGCCGCCCCGAGTTCGCCTCGCAGCCGGATACCGTGTGGGACATCCTGCGCGAGGGAGCCCAGCGTGCCCGCGCCGTCGCCCAGGCCACGATGGCCGAGGTGCGGGCCGCGATGAAGATCGCGTGAGCGACGAGCCCGTGGCCGGAGACGAGCCGGAGGACGACGAGGCGGCGGCGCCGCTTCCCGCCGCGCGTCCTCCCTCGGCGGAGGTCTCGGAGCGCGTGGCCGTGCCCGAGGGAGTGGAGTCGATCCTCCCCGACGACGCTCCGCGCATCCAGCTCCCGCTCTTCGAGGGGCCGCTCGACCTTCTGCTCTACCT
>JBKPBQ010000483.1:0-4494 GCA_046726955.1 Acidobacteriota bacterium | reverse complement strand
GCGCACGGCGTAGGCGGCGGCGAACGTAGCGCTGTAGCCGTTGCGCCCCGTATCCACGAAGATCCGGCCGCCGCGGTCGGCCTTGCTGAACTCCTGCGTGAGGTGGTCGGGATCGCGCGCGACGAGGAGGCCGCCCAGCCGGTGGGCGAACCTCGCGACCTCGCCGAAGCTGGCCGTGCGGTCGAGTGGGACGACGACGTGGAAGCCCTTGGACCCCGACGTCTTGACCCAGCTCGGCAGGCCCAGCTCGTCCAGGAGGTCGCGCACCGCGAGGACGGCGCGCCGCAGGACATCCGGCTCGTCCCGGGCCGGATCGAGATCGAAGACGCAGACGTCCGGCCGGGAGACGTCCGGCACGCGCGAAGGCCAGACGTGCGGTGTAATGCAGTTCTGGTTGGCCAGCCACTGGAGCGAGCGCGCGTCGTGGACGACGGGATGGTTGACGCTTCCGGCCTTCTTCGGGACCTGGACGCGCTCGAGCCAGTCCGGGAAGCCCTTCGCCACGTTCTTCTGCCAGAAGCCCGGCTTGGAGATGCCGGAGGGGAAGCGCTCCATGGTCACGGGACGCCCGCGGATGTGGGGGAGCATGACTGGCGCGATGGCCTCGTAGTACGCGGCGAGCTCGCCCTTGGTGATCCCGTCGTCCGGGAAGAGCACCTTGTCGGGATGCGTGATCACGTGGTCTCGCGCACGACCTCGCGCGGCGGCTTGTCGGCGCGCACCCCGAGGAGCCGCGGATGGCGGAGCTTGCCGTGCACCGTCCATTCGATGAAGGCGACCTGCACGACGATCTCGGGCCGGGCCCAGTGCGCGCGCAGGCGCGGGAGGCCCGTGCCCCGGGTGAAGGGCGGGGCGGGGATCTCGAGGCGGTCGAGCCGAGCGCGCAGGCTCCGCAGCAGCTTGGTGTCGAAGCCAGTGCCGATCTTTCCCGCGAAGACGAAGTCGTCCTGCTCGTAGTAGCCGACGAGCAGGGCACCCAGGCCGACTCGCTTGCCCAGCGGCTCCGTGAAGCCGCCCACCACCAGCTCCTGCGTGGCCTCGCACTTCATCTTCAGCCAGTGGGGCGACCGCCGCTGCTCGTAGGCCGAGCCGCGTCGCTTGGCGATCACCCCCTCCCAGCCTTCGCGGGAGGCTCGCTCCCACGGCTTCTCGTCGTCGAGCGACGGCACGCGCCGCAGCGGAGAGCGCAGGGGCAGGTCGCGCAGCAATGCCTGACGCTCCTCCAGCGGCAATGCCGTCACGTCGCGGCCTTGCAGCCAGACCACGTCGAACACGTGATAGGTCGTGCCGGACCAGGTGACCTCGCCGTCGAGGACGACGTCGCGCACCGGCAGCTCGGCGATCGCGCCGGCGATCGCGGGCAGGCTCTGGGGCAGGCGGTTGCGCGAGAGCAGACGGACGTCGCTGCCGTTCTTGAACGCGAGCAGGCGGATGCCGTCGAGCTTGCGCTCGAAGATCCAGTCGGGCCCCGTGAACCGCTCCTGCGTGAGCGTCGCGGCCATCGGCTCGACCCAGTCGGGAAAAGACGCGCGAGTCAACGACCGTCGCTCCCGACGCTCTTGCGCCACGCGGCGGGAGCCTGGCCGACGAGCTTCTTGAAGGCGCGGCTGAACGCCGGCTCCGATTCGTACCCGACGGCATCCGCCACCGCGGCCACCGGCTTGCCTTCGGCGAGCAGGCGCGCGGCGAGCTGCATGCGCCAGAGCGCGAGGTACTGCATCGGAGGCTGGCCGACGACTTCGGTGAAGCGCTCGGCGAACGCGGAGCGCGAGGCGCCCGCCCGCCGGGCCAGGAGCTCGATCGTCCACGGCTCGGCGGGCTCGCCGTGGAGGGCGGCGAGCGCCTGCCCGATCACGGGATCGCGCAGGCCGGCGAGCCAGCCGCTCTGCGCGGGCGGGAGCGTCTCGAGATGGCGACGGACCGCCTCGACGAACAGGAGCTCGGAGAGGCGGGAGAGGACGTTCTCCCCGCCCGGGCGTGCTCCCCTCGATTCCGAGGCGGCGATCGTCACGAGCGTCCCGAGCCACCGCGGCGCGGCGTCGGGGCCCGTCGCCGGTAAGTGGATCGCGCGGGGAAGCGACAGCAGAAGTGGATTGTAGGGACGCTCGTCGCACCCCAGGAAGCCGCACACCACCCGGGTCCGTTCGGGCCCGCCGCCGCCGAGCTCGTGGACGAGCGGCAGCGTCGTCGGGGTTCGCGGGAAGAGCGAGATGTCCGGCGCGGCCCGCATCCCTGGCGCGCTGGACAGCACGTGGGGATCGCCCTGCGGGAGGACGACGAGATCGCCTTCCTGCAGGCGCATCGGCTCCCCGCCGAGGGACTCGAACCAGCACTGCCCCCGCACGATCAGGTGGTACTCGATGACGCGCTGGGCGCCGGGCATCACCTTCGACGCGATCTCGCGCGAGGCCGGAGCGGCGGCCACCCACGGCGAGCTCAGCTCGAGATCGAAGAAGATGGCGCCGGTCAGCCGGACCGCGCGGAGCACGTCCGAGAGGACGTCAGCGGGCACACCGACACCTGGCGACCGCGACTTTCCCCCTGCTGGGAGAGGCCGACGGCACTTCTGGACGGACGGCTAAGCAAATCGGACGCTTGCGCAAGACCGTGACCGCCGGCGGTTGCGTACCCATTACGTGCTTCGCATGACAGCGAACGCTCTCAGGAGGAGGAGTCTATGACGAATGTGGCGGCGGCCGACCCCACTGTTGGACGAGACCAGCTGGCCGCGGTCAAGACGCGGCAGCAGGCCATGTGGGCGTCCGGAGACTTCGCGGTGATCGGGACCACCCTGCAGATCGTGGGTGAGCTCTTGTGCGAGGGAGTGGACGTTCGCGGGGGCGAGCGCGTGCTCGACGTCGCCGCCGGAAACGGAAACGCGACCCTGGCCGCGGCGCGCCGGTTCGCCACCGTGACCTCGACCGATTACGTGCCCGCGCTCCTCGAGCGTGGCCGGCTGCGCGCCGAAGCGGAGGGCCTCGACGTGACGTTCGAGGTGGCCGATGCGGAAGCGCTGCCCTATCCCGCGGAGAGCTTCGACGTGGTCCTTTCCACCTTCGGGGTGATGTTCACGCCGGACCACGAGCGCGCCGCGGCCGAGCTCGTCCGCGTCAGCCGGCGGCGTGGCCGGATCGGGCTGGCCAGCTGGACGCCGACCGGCTTCCTGGGACCGGTCTTTCGCACCGTCGGCCGGTACGTCCCACCGCCTTCAGGAGTCCGCTCGCCCCTCCTCTGGGGCACGGTCGCCCACATCCAGGAGCTTTTCCCGGGAGCGGCCTCCATCGAGCACGCGCTCCGGACGTTCACGTTCCGGTATCGCTCACCCGAGCACTGGCTCGAGGTGTTCCGGGCGTTCTACGGACCGGTGCACAAGGCGTTCGCGGCGCTCGACGAGCAGGGTCGGAAGGCGCTGGAGGCCGATCTGCTCGCGCTGCTCCGTCAATCGAACCGGGCGGGAACAACCGGGCTCGTCATCCCCGCGGAATACCTGGAGACGGTGATCACGCGGTGAGTCCTTGACCGGGTCGTTCTTCTCCTGGGCGGCGAGGACGTTCTCGAGCTGCCGCGGGTCGAACTCGCTGGCCAGGAAGGCGACGAACGCGTTGGCGGAGGTGACCTTGAGCTGGACCTCGGTCTTGCGGCATTCCGATTGTATGTGGTGCACACGGCAAGGCTGACGCCCGACGCGACCAGCCTCAGCGGCGCAGGGCGTCGCGGTAGAACTTTCTCGCGTCGTCCAGGATCCGCCGCCGCTGCCGCCGGTCGGGCATCGTGCGGGCTACCGTCAGCGTGCCGGCCATGCCGGAGAAGAGCATCCTCGCCTTGCGTTGGCGCTCGTCGGCGGTGGCCCCCGGCACGTATCTCGCCAGCTGCGCGACAAAGCTCCTCACCACCCGTAGCACAGCCGCCCGCGTGCGCCGAGGACGGCGGGTGATCTCCGGGGCGAGGGCGGCGAACGGGCACCCGTCGGCTGGCTTGTCGCAATGGCCGACGTCGAGATAGGCGTCGATGATCGCCTTCAGCTCGGACCCCCGTGGAGCGTGCTCGGCGGCCGACTTCAACCGGCAGGCCACGTCCTCCAGGCTGCGCTCGAAGGCCTCGACGAAGAGGTCCTCCTTGCTGCCGAAGTGCCGATAGAAGCCGCCGTGGGTGAGGCGGAGATCTCGCATCAGAGCGCCGATCGCCGCCCCCTCGCTGCCGCGGCTCCGAAAGCGGCGCGCCGCCGCCCGGATGATTCGCTCCCGAGTTCGTTCCTTGTGCCCCGGCGGGTATCGCATCCTAACGTCCAGGCTGTTCCCCGGGACTCATCCGCTCTCCGAACGAACGATCGGGGTGGTCACGCCGACGTCGCCAGACTCGGCCGGCGCCCGCTCGCGGAAGGCCAGCACGCCCGCCACGCCGACGACCGCAGCGGCTGCGAGGAAGGGTACGCCGTGGCCGAGCCTGTCGAAGATGAAGGTGCCTCCGATCGGCCCCACGATGCTCACGATCCCG
>JBKPBQ010000482.1:0-2699 GCA_046726955.1 Acidobacteriota bacterium | reverse complement strand
CCGCCCACGAGCTTGGCCAGCCGCTCCTGCAGCTTCTCGCGGTCGTAGTCCGACGTCGTCTCGTCGACCTGGGTGCGGATCTGCTTGACCCGGCCCTCGATGTCCTTGGCCTTGCCCGAGCCCTCGACGAGCGTCGTGTTGTCCTTGTCGATCGTGACCTTCTTCACCTTGCCGAGGTCGTCGAGCTTGATGTTCTCGAGCTTGATGCCGAGGTCCTCGGTGATGGCCTTGCCGCCGGTGAGGATCGCGATGTCCTCGAGCATGGCCTTGCGGCGGTCGCCGTAGCCGGGAGCCTTCACCGCGGCCACGTGCAGCGTGCCGCGGAGCTTGTTCACCACGAGGGTGGCGAGGGCCTCGCCCTCGACCTCCTCGGCGATGATGAGCAGCGGCTTGCCGAGCTTCGCGACCTGCTCGAGCACCGGGAGCAGGTCCTTCATGTTGGAGATCTTCTTCTCGTGGATGAGCACGAGCGCGTTCTCCAGCACGACCTCCATGCGCTCGGGATCGGTCACGAAGTAGGGGGACAGGTAGCCGCGGTCGAACTGCATGCCCTCGACCACCTCGAGCGAGGTCTCCATGGAGCGGGCTTCCTCGACGGTGATGACGCCGTCCTTGCCCACCTTCTCCATGGCCTCGGCGATGATGCTGCCGATCGTCTCGTCGTTGTTCGCGGAGATCGTCCCGACCTGGGCGATCATCTTGCCCTTGACGGGCTTGCTGAACTTCTTGAGCTCGTCCGTCACCGCGGCCACCGCTCTCTCGATCCCGCGCTTGAGCGCCATCGGGTTCGCGCCGGCCGTGACGTTCTTGATGCCCTCGCGATAGATCGCCTGGGCGAGGACGGTGGCGGTGGTGGTGCCGTCGCCGGCCACGTCGCTCGTCTTGCTCGCGACCTCGCGGACCATCTGCGCCCCCATGTTCTCGAGGGGCTCCTTGAGCTCGATCTCCTTCGCCACCGTGACGCCGTCCTTGGTGATCACGGGGGACCCGAACTTCTTGTCGAGGACGACGTTTCGGCCCTTGGGGCCGAGGGTGACCTTCACCGCGTCGGCGAGACGGTTCACGCCCCGCAGGACCGCCTGGCGCGAATCGTTGCCGTAAGTGATCTGCTTCGCCATGACTTGCTTGACCTCTCCTTGTGTGGCTCTAACTCAGCCGACGATGGCCAGGACTTCGTCTTCGCGCAGGATCAAGTACTCCTCGCCGTCGATCTTGATGTCGGTCCCGGAGTACTTGCCGAAGAGGATCTTGTCTCCGGCCTTGACGTCCAGCGCCAGCTTGGTTCCGTTCTCGAGGATCTTCCCGTTGCCCACCGCGATGACCTCGCCCTCCTGGGGCTTTTCCTTCGCGGTGTCCGGGATGATGATCCCTCCCTTGACGGTCTCTTTCTCTTCGATACGACGGACGATCAGCCGATCGTGTAGCGGACGAACCTTCATCGCGAGTCGTCTCCTTTCAACACTGATACCTTCGCGCGCAAAGCATTCGACGGGAAGCGGTTGCGGCTGCCCGGCACCAGGGGGGATTCCGGCGGGTGCCCGAGGCCCTTCACTTCCGACGATAAGGAAGACTATATGCAGCCCTTAGCACTCTGTCAAGGAGAGTGCCAAGGCCGCCTCCAAGGGCCGCAGATCTAGAGCTTGTACTCCTCGATCTTCTTGCCCAGGGTGTTCCGATGGATCTTCAGGTCCTTGGCGGCCCGGGAAAGGTTTCCCCGGTGGCGCTGGAGGACGCGGGAGATGAACTTCTTCTCGAACTCGCGCTTGGCCTCGGTGAACAGGATTCCCTTTTCGATCATTTCCGAGACGAGCGACTCGAGCTGTTGCTTCACGGGTCTCTCTGCTCCCCTGTAGGTCGGCGCCGCGAATCGGTTGGATGTCGTGACGGTTCGAGGCGACCGAAGATGCTCTCTCTCTCTTCTCGACGCGGTGACCTCCATCACCGCCGACGGCTTTCCCCTAGGAAGATTCCGAGCGCTCGGGTCCGCGTAGCCGGGCGAGCGCTTCCTCGTATTTCTCGCGCGTGCGCGCGACGACCTCCGGAGGCAGCACGGGGCCGGGCGGCCGCTTGTCCCACGCGAGCGTCTCCAGGTAGTCGCGCACGTACTGCTTGTCGAAGCTCGGCGGGCTCGATCCCGGCGCCCACGCGTCGCGCGGCCAGAACCGGGAGGAGTCGGGCGTGAGCGCCTCGTCGATCCAGACGAGACGGCCGTCGCGGAGACCGAACTCGAACTTCGTGTCGGCGAGAATGATCCCGCGGGCCTCCGCGAAGGCGCTCGCCCGCGCGTAGAGGGCGAGGCTCGCCGCCCGCGCCTCCTCGGCCACCGAAGCGCCCACGCGCTCCACCATTCCCGTGAACGAGATGTTCTCGTCGTGTCCCGACTCCGCCTTGGTGGCGGGAGTGAAGATCGGCTCAGGAAGCCGGTCCGCCTCGCGCAGGCCGGGCGGGAGCGCGATGCCGCAGACCGCACTCGTCCGCGTGTAGTCCTTCCACCCCGACCCCGCGAGGTATCCGCGCACCACGCACTCCACGGGCAGCGGCTCCGTGCGTTGCACGAGCATCGAGCGCCCGTCGAGCTGCTCGCGCTCGCTCCGCAGCTCCGCCGGGTACTCGTCGACGTCGGCCGTGACGACGTGGTGCGGTACGACGTCCGCGAGCTTCCGGAACCAGAAGAGCGAGAGCTGCGTGAGTACCGTGCC
>JBKPBQ010000481.1:0-26540 GCA_046726955.1 Acidobacteriota bacterium | reverse complement strand
GGCTTCATCCACTCCAGCAGCGGCTCCATCCACTCCGGTCGTGGCTGGTAGAGCAGGCCGTGGTCGAGGTTCTTCCTGACCACGATCTCCCGCTTCTCGCGGAGCTGCGGGGCGGACGCGAACGTGGCCTCGCAGGACGGGTGGAAGCGGTCGGAGGCGTCGTAGACCGAGAGGATGCGCCCCCGCAGGCGTGAGGCGAAGGGTCGCGTCGCGTCTCCGCAGCCGGCGAGGACGACGTACGAGACAGTGTCCTCCTGAACCTCCGCTGCCGTCGCCGCCGTCAGCATCCCTCCTTTGGAAGCGCCCACGACGGTCACGTGCGAGGCAGGAACGCCGGCCCGGAGCAGCTTGCGCACGCGCTCCGCGAGGCGGGCCGGATAGGCCCCGCCCTGGTCGCCGACCCTCCGCTCCGAGATCACCGTGAAGCCGCGGGCGGCGAGCGCCTGCAGGATCGTCTCGTACTGGTAGAGGCCGAAGTCGGGGCTCACCGCCCCCACGCCCTGCTCCTCGAGGATACGGCCGTGGACGTAGAGCGCGTAGCGCGCCCGCGGATCCGGCTTCGCGGGGACGTCGTCGAAGATCCGCGCCGCGGCCTTCTCGCGGGCGAGCTGCTCGCGGTAGGCCGCCACCCACCCGTCGAGGGCCTGCTTGTAGCCGTCGGGGTCGACGAAGGGATTGGGGGACTGGCCGAGGCGCTTCGATTTCTCCGCGGCCCCGAACTGCTGCACGTGGGGCGCGAGGAAGACGTCCACGGGAAGCGAGCGCAGGACACGGAACGAGCGCGCGTACTCGTCGGCGATCTCGGGGTACTTGGGGTTCGCCACGAGGACGACGCCCGGGTTGATGGACATGCTGCCCACGATCACGGCTTTCCGTGTCTGGCCGCCGTCGGGCAGGTCGAGCGCCCACGTCGTGCACCCGCGGGTGTGCCCCGGGGTGACGTGCGCGGTGAGGGTGACTCCGCCGAGCGCGACCGTGTCCCCGTCCTGGAGGACGCGGTCCACCTTCGTGCCGCGCCAGGACATGATCCCCTCGAAGCGGAAGTCGCCGAGCCCGCCCGTCTCCATCGGCCGCACGTCTCCCGCCGCCGTCATGACCTTGGCCCCCGTCGCGTCCTTCAGGAGGCTCATCCCGCCCACGTGGTCCATGTGCGCGTGGCTCGACAGCAGCACCTTCACGTCCTCGAGGCGGAAGCCGAGCTTGCGCACCGACTCCTCGACGAGGGGCACCGTCTCCGCGAACCCGCTGTTGATCAGGATGTGTCCGTCCTTCGTCGTGATCAGGAAGACCGCGAGGTCGGAGGCTCCGACGTAGTAGAGCGGGCCCATGATCCGGTAGGGCTCGACCGGCTGATTCCAGCTCTTCTCGGTCTCCGAGAGCTCGGCGGCTGAGCCGGGACGAGCCGACGCGAGCAGGGCGGCCGCGACGACGGAAAGGCGGACGAGCGATCGCGAGAGGCGTCGAAGGATCATGCGGAATCCTCGCACGGCGCCCGTCGAGACCGATAACGCGCTCGCCGGTTGAAAAGCGGTCGGGCCTCGGGGTAGCGTGCCCGCTCCCGGGGAGGTGACCGTGCTTCGAAGCGCGCTCGCGCTCGTCCTGCTGATCCAGGCCACCGCGGCCGGCGCCGCCACCGGCCAGGTCCTGAAGTCTCCCAACGGCCGCCTCGAGGTGCGCGTGGGGCTCGCCGACCGCATCCGCTACAGCGTGCTCCTCGGGGGCCGTCTCCTCGTGGACAATGCCACGCTGTCCCTCGACGTCGGGGGGACCGTGCTCGGCCTCGAGCCGAAGATGCGCTCCGCGAAGAGGCAGCGCGTCTCGCGGACGGTCGAGCCCGTGGTGGCGCGCAAGGCCGCGTCGCTCCCCGAGCGCTACGAGGAGGTGCGGCTGGAGATGAACGGCGGCTACGCCGTCGTCTTTCGCGCCTACGACGAAGGAGTGGCCTACCGGTTCGAGACGGCGCTCGCCGGCTCCGAGGTCGAAGTCCGCGCGGAGGAGGCGACCTTCACGTTCGCCGGAGACGGCCACGTCTACTTCCCGAAGGAGGACTCGTTCGAGTCGCACAACGAGCGGAAGTACGAGTACCAGTGGCTGAAGGAAGTGCCCGCCACCGCCCTCGCGAGCCTGCCCGCGGTGGTGGAGGCGGCGGACGGCACGAAGATCGTGGTCGCGGAGTCCGACGTGGACGACTACCCGGGCCTCTGGCTGCGGGGCACGGGAGGCAACGGCCTCGCCGCCGTCTTCCCGGGCTATCCGCTCGAGGAGAAGCGCGAGCGCGACCGCGACGTGCGGGTGTCGCGCCGGGCCGAGTACATCGCCCGGACGCGGGGGACGCGCGCGTTTCCCTGGCGGATCCTCGGCGTCGCGGAGACTGACGCCGACCTGCTGACGAGCTCGCTCGTGTATCTCCTCGCCCGTCCCTCGGAGATCGCCGACACGTCCTGGATCCGGCCGGGCAAGGTGGCCTGGGACTGGTGGAACGCCTGGAACCTCCACGGCGTCCCCTTCAAGTCGGGCGTGAACACGAAGACCTACGAGCACTACGTCGACTTCGCGTCCCGCCACGGCATCGAGTACGTGATCCTGGACGAGGGCTGGTACGAGCTGGGGGACGTGCTGAAGGTCGTGCCCGAGATGGACATGGAGGCCCTCACCGCCTACGCGCGGCAGAAGAACGTGGGGATCGTGCTCTGGGTCGTCTGGAAGACGCTCGAGGAGAAGCTCGATGCCGCGCTCGACCGCTACGAGAAGTGGGGGATCAAGGGGCTCAAGGTCGACTTCATGCAGCGCGACGACCAGCCGCTCATGAACTACTACGCCCGGATCTGCCGCGAGGCGGCGAAGCGGAAGATGGTCGTGGACTTCCACGGCGCCCAGCGGCCCGCCCTCCTCACGCGAACGTGGCCGAACCTCCTCACCACGGAGGGAGTGATGGGCCTCGAGCACGTCAAGTGGAGCGACACCACCGACCCGGAGCACGACGCGACCCTGCCCTTCACGCGCATGTACCTGGGGCCGATGGATTACACGCCGGGGGCGATGACCAACGCGGCGGGAAGGAAGCGCTTCGCTTCCATCTTCGAGGCGCCCATGAGCCTGGGCACGCGCTGCCACCAGCTCGCGCTCTACGTCGTCTTCGAGAGCCCGCTACAGATGCTCGCGGACAGCCCCTCCGCCTACGAGCGCGAGCCGGAGGTCATGGAGTTCCTGGGCCCGGTGCCCTCGGTGTGGGACGAGACGCGGGTGCTCCAGGCGAAGATGGGCGACTACGTAGCGCTCGCCCGGCGAAGGGGCCGCGAGTGGTGGATCGGCGCGATCACCGACTGGACCGAGCGATCGCTCGCCCTCGACCTGTCCTTCCTCGGCGACGGGTCGTGGGAGCTCGACGCCTTCGCGGACGGAACGAACGCCGACCGCTGGGGCGCGGACTACACGCGCGCGAAGACCCGGGTGGACCGGACGACACGGCTCGAAGTCCGGCTGGCCCCCGGCGGCGGCTGGGCGGCCCGGATCCGTCCCGCGAGCTGACCCGCGCTAGCGCGGGACGACCGGGACCACGAGCGCCGACGGGTGCGTCGCGTCGTGGTAGATCGTCTGCCGGGCCTTCGTCCCTCCCGTCGCGTCGGCGATCGGCTCGCCCGTGTTCCGGTTCGCGTCGAACCGCGGGAAGTTGCTGCTCGAGACGTAGAGCCGCATCTTGTGCCCGGCCTTGAAGACGTTGCTCGTGGCCCAGAGGTCGATCTTGTACTTCTCGACCTGTCCGGACGTCAGGAAGACGGGCGGCCCCGCCGTGCTCCTCCGGTAGCGGGCGCGCACGATGCCGTCGGTGAGGAAGCGGGCGTAGCCGTCGGGAGCCACGTCCGCGAGGAGCGCCGTGAAGTCCGTATCGCGGGCGGAGCTCGCCGCGTAGAGCTCGACCGAGACCCATCCGGTCACTTCCATGTCGCGCGCGAAGGCCGGCGTCGAGAAGACCAGCACGTCCGGGCGCCCTTCGTTCGGACGCTGGTCGGTCGGTCCCGGGGACATCGCCGTCCCGCAGCACAGCCGGCCGCCGAGCGTGGGGACGGGATGCCTCGGGTCGTACTCGTACTCGCTCGGCCGCGCCTTGCCGGGCGCCTTCTCGACGAGGGCTCCCGACTCCCGAGCCGCCCCCGGGGCGAGGTAGAAGCGCGTTTCCCTGGCCCGGGCGAGCGGGAACTCGTCCTCGTCGCGCCACACGTCGTCGCCCATGACGAACAGGCGCACGCGCTTGCCCCCAAAGCCGTTCTTGACGTCCTTGAGCGCGTAGTCGAACCAGTCGCGCGCGACCGCGGTGAGGTCCACCGACGCGGCCTTGCCGAACGTCACATCCCCGATCTTCCCCTCCGGCGAGGTCGCGGCGTGGGCCCAGGGACCGACGAGGAGCCGCTGCCCTTCGCGCGCCTCCTGCGTCGCCGCCTGCGCGCGCAGCCCGAGGTAGTTCTGGATCGAGCCCTCGAGGAAGATGTCGTGCCAGCCCGCACCGTGGAGGCCCTTGATCGTCATCTCCGAGTAGTGGTCCTTCACCCGGACCGCCTTCCAGTAGTCGTCGTCCGTCTCGTGGGTGATCCAGTCGCGGAAGTAGGGCGCGAGCTCGCGGGGCGAGGGCGGCACCAGGAAGGGGTAGTCGCGGAGGGGATCGTGGTTCACCCACTCGAGGGGCCCGAGGCCGGGCGCGGCCTTCCGGCGCAGCGTGTCCACCGCGAGGCCGGACGACCACGAGCTCGTGAACCAGTCCATGAGCGCGCCGCCCTGGTACGTCCAGCCCTCGTAGTACTCGGAGGCGGTCACGTAGGGAAAGACGGCGACGAGGTGCGGCGGGACCGACGTCGCGGCGAGCATCTGCGTCGCGCCGACGTAGGAGCCGCCGAACATGCCGACCTTGCCGTTCGACCACGGCTGCGCCGCGGCCCACTCGATCGTGTCGTAGCCGTCGGCGGCCTCGTGGCGGAACGTGTAGAACTCGCCGTCCGAGCCGAAGCGTCCGCGCGTGTCCTGCAGCACGACGGCGTAGCCCGCCGCCGCGAGCGTCATCCCGTCCATCGTGCCGCCCTTGCGGTCGTAGGGCGTGCGCTCGACGAGCGTGGGATAGCGGCCCTCGGCGTCCGGCCGGTAGACGTCGGCGACCAGCTTAACGCCATCCCTGGTCTTCATCGAGACGTCCGTCTCCACCTTGACCGGCAGGCCCGCTCTCGCGACCGTAGCGGTCAGAGCCGTGACGGCCAGCACCATCAGCGATGTCTTCTTCATAGCGTTGTCCTCAAGCCTTGCTGCCCACCGACCTTCCCTGCCGCCACCGGTCGAGCGCGACGGCGGCCACGATGACGACGCCGGTCACGATCTGCTGCACCCAGTTCGGCAGGCCCCTCTGCGAGCAGCCGATCTGGATCACGGTCATGAGCGTCGCGCCCACGAGCGTGCCCAGCGCCGTGCCCTTCCCCCCGAGGAGGCTGCCTCCGCCGATGATCACGGCCGCGATCACGTCGAGCTCCAGGCCCATGGCCACCGTGGGATCGCCCACCGAGAGCTTGGCGAACTGGAGCACGCCCGCGAGGCCGGCGAGCCCGCCCGAGATCGTGTAGACCGCGACCTTGACGCGGTCCACCGCGATCCCGCAGAGCCGCGCCGTGCGCTCGTTGGAGCCGATGGCGAGCACGTGCCGGCCGAAGCGCGTGTAGCGCAGCACCGAGGCCACGACGAGCGCGAGGAAGGCGAGGAGCCAGAGGCCCCAGGGCAGGAAGCCCTCGCCGGTCGCCAGCGTGCGCAGGAGATCGTTCAGCCAGGTCGCAGGCGCCTCCAGCCGGCGCTCTCCGGCGAGGCCCTTGGCCGCACCCCGCACGAGCAGCATCATTCCGAGGCTCACGATGAACGGGATGACCTGGAGGCGCGTGACGAGGAGGCCGGTGGCCGCCCCGCAGAAGGCTCCCGCGGCGATGCCGCCGAGCGCGGCCGCCGTCGGGCCGTCGCCTGCGCGAAGGATCTGCGCGACGACGACGGTGGCGAGCGCGATGATCGACCCCACGGAGAGGTCGATTCCGCCCGCGGCGATCACGAGCGTCATGCCGAGGGCGGCGGTGCCCACGATCGCGGTCTGGCGCGCGATGAGCTCGAGGTTCGCCGGCCGGAAGAACTCCGGGCCCACGAGGAGGCCGAAGAGTGCGGACACGAAGAGAAGGCCGAGGAAGGGGCCGACGCGGCCCAGCCAGTCGCCGATCCTCACGCCACCTCCGCCGAGCCCGTGGCCTCGAGCATCAGCTGGTGCTCGTCGAGGCCGGCGACGGGCCGCGCCGCCGACAGGCGGCCGCGGTGCATCACGGCCACCCGATCGCAGAGGCCGAGCAGCTCCGGCAGGTAGCTGCTCACCATGAGCACCGCGCGCTTTCTGCCCTCGCGTCCCGCCACGAGCGCGTCCACGAGCGCGTAGATCTCGGCCTTGCTCGCCACGTCGATCCCGCGCGTGGGCTCGTCGAGGACGAACACGTCCACGTCGTGGTGGAGGAGCCGGGCGAGCGCGACCTTCTGCTGGTTGCCCCCCGAGAGCTCGATCGCGGCCTGGTCGGGCGTGCGGCAGCGGATGCCCAGACGCTCGATCCAGCGGCGCGCGGCCGCCTGCTGGCGGCCCGGAGTGACGGTCCGCGCGGGACCCAGGCCGCGCAGACGCGACAGCGTCAGGTTTTCGGCGACGCTCAAGCCGAGGGCCAGGCCCTCGCCCTTCCGGTCCTCGCTCAGGAACCCCAGGCCCTGCTGCCAACGCTGCGCGGGAGAGGCGGGACCGACGAAGGCGCCGACGCGGATCTTCCCCTCGCGAACGGGCTCGAGACCGAAGATCGAGCGGAGGAGGCGGGTTCGGCCGGCGCCGAGGAGACCCGCGATACCGACGACCTCTCCGCGATGGACGGTGAGATCCGCTCCCGACGCGACGGAGGACAGCTCGAGAATCGCTTCGCCCGGATCGCGTCGCGAGCGGGGGAACAGCTCGTCCACGCGCCGGCCCACCATGAGGGCGACGATGTCCTCCGTGCGCGTGGTCGCCACCGGGCCCTCGCCCACGCTTCGCCCGTCGCGGAGCACCACGAAGCGGTCCGCGACCTGCTTCACCTCCTCGAGGAAGTGCGAGATGTAGACGACGGCGTGTCCCTGCTTCTTCAGGCTGGCCACCCGCTCGAAGAGGTGCCGCGCGTCCTCGGCGGAGAGGCTGCTCGTGGGCTCGTCGAGGACGAGCACGCGGCAGCCCACGGCGAGGGCGCGCGCGACCTCCACGAGCTGCTGGGCGGCGGGGGAGAGGTCGGCCACGAGCGCGTCCGGCGCGATGTCGGGATGCTGGAGCTGGGCGAGGGCCTCGCGCGTCACCCGCCGCATCCGCTCGCGGTCGAGCAGCCCTCGCCGCATCGGCTCCGCTCCCAGCAGCACGTTCTCCATGACCGTGAGGTGCGGGGCCAGCGACAGCTCCTGGTAGATCATGGCCACACCGGCGCGGCGGCCCTCCGCGGGTCCCGCCGGCGCGTAGGGCACCCCGTCGAGCGCCATCGTCCCCGCGTCGGGAGCGATCGCCCCCGCGAGGACGCCCATGAGCGTGCTCTTGCCCGCCCCGTTCTCGCCCACGAGGGCCACGACCTCGCCCGCGGCGACGTCGAGAGAGACGCCGTCGAGGGCCTGGGTCGCCCCGAAGGCCTTGCGGACGCCCCGCATCGAGAGGCGGGGCGCTTCCGCTACTTCAGCCACTTCGAGAGGTCGGGCGCGACCAGCTCCTTCATCTCCGGCTGGTCCATGTTCTCTGGCGTCACCATGTGCACCCCGGTGTCGATGCGACGCTCGACCGTCTCGCCCTTGAGGTGGGCGACCATCGTCTTCACGCCCAGGTAGCCCATCTTCACCGGATCCTGCAGGACGAGGCCCTGGATGTGCCGGTCGCGCAGGCCCTGGGCGAGCTTGTCCGAGGAGTCGAATCCCACGTACTTCACCTTGCCCGCCCAGCCGTTGTCCTGCAGCACGCGGAGCATGGCGAGGGTCGTGGACTCGTTCGGGCAGAAGATCCCGTCCACGTCGAGGCCGCCGTCGGGCTTCTTGAAGCGGCTCAGGAGGGCCTCGCTCTTCTTGTACGCGCCTTCCACGTCCGCCCCTCCGTACTGGTTGTCGCTCACGACGGTGAGCCCGGGGTTGTCCCGCATGGCGGCGAGGAAGCCGTCCTCCCTCTTGTTCGTGCTGTCGGATCCCTCCGCGTAGCGGAGGAGCACGACCTTGCCCTTGCCTCCGAGGAGCTCGGCGAGGCGCTCGCCGCCGAGCCGCCCGCCCTTGAAGTTGTCGGTGGCCACGAAGCTGACGTAGTCCTCGCCCTTCAAGCCGGAGTCGAAGACGACCACGGGGATGCCCGCCCGCTTCGCCCCCGCCACCGCGGGCACGAGCGCCGCCTCGTCCAGGGGGGCGAGCACGATGCCGGAGACGCCCCGGCTCGTGAAGCCCTCGACCTCGGAGACCTGGGCGTCGCGGTCGTCCTCGCGCAGCGGCCCCCGCCAGATGATCTCGACCCCCGTCTCGGAGGCCGCGCGCGCGGCCCCCGCGTGGATGCTCTGCCAGAACACGTGGGACGTGCCCTTGGGGATCACCGCGATCTGCAGCTTCCCGGCCTCCTTCTTCCCCCCCGCGCAGGCGAAGGCGACGAGGGCGGACGCGAGGGTGATTGCCCGTCGCACGGCGGACTGGCTGCTCATCGGTCGGGCTCCTCCACGGTCAGGTTCCACAGACGTCGGGCGTTGCCGCCGCAGACGGCCTCCTGCTCGGCGGCGGGCCGGCGGGAAAGATAATCCAAGACGAGGCCCATCGCGCGGCCGTAGTCGGCGGCGAGGGTGCACACCGGCCAGTCGGAGCCGATGAGGAGCCGGTCGGGGCCAAAGGCGTCCCAGACGACGTCGAGATAGGGACGCATGCCCTCGGCGGTCCAGTCTTTCCAGTCCGCTTCCGTGACGAGGCCGGAGAGCTTGCACATGACGTTCGGAAAGGCGGCGAGGCGCTTGATATCGGCGGCCCACCCGCGGATCTCGCCATTCCGGATCTCGGGCTTGGCCGCGTGGTCGAGGACGAAGCGGATCCCGGGGAAGTGCCTCACGAGCTCCCCCGCGACCTTCAGGTGGCGCGGGTAGATCAGGATGTCGTACGCGAGGTCGCGCTCTTCGAGGAGGGCGATCCCTCTCAGGAAGTCCGCACCGAGAAGGAATCGATCGTCGGGCTCGCTCTGGACGATGTGGCGGAGGCCGACGAGCTTCCGCTCTCCCCGGAACCCGTCGAGCTGGGCGGCGACTTCCGGCGAGCGCAAGTCGATCCACCCGACCACTCCCTGGATGAAGGAGTGCTTCCGCGCGAGCTCGAGCATCCACCGCGTCTCCTCGAGGCTCTGGCGTACCTGGACGAGGACCGATCCCTGGAAGCCGGCCTGTCGAAGCAGCGGCTCGAAGTCGGGCGGCATGAAATCGCGGCGAATCGCCTGCATGGCGGGTCCGATCCAGTCGTACTCGGCCGCGTCGTACTTCCAGAAGTGCTGGTGGGAGTCGATGCGCAAGGATGGGCCTCTAGCGAGACGTCAAGCAGCTTCTCGAGGGACTCGTTCCGGGACGAGCTCGAAGGGCAACACGCGTTTTCAGCGTCCCCCGCGCGGGCGCTTCGGCCCCGTCAGGCGGAACACCTGCTGCATCCTCGCCCAGACCTCGCCCCGCCGCGCGCCCGGCGGCGGGCGCTGGAACGTGCGCATGAGCGTCTCCCACTCCGCGCAGCGAGGACTGGAGCTCCTGTGCTTCGCCATCGCCGCGCGGACATCCAGGCTCTCTCGTGTCTCCATGACCATCACGAGCCGCCTGCCCAGCCGATAGATGTCCATCGATCGGATGCCGACCCGTCGCAGGCTTCGCACGACCTCCGGCCAGGGTCGGCGATGGTACCTGAGATACGCCGCGATCCGCCGCCGGTCGGGAACGAGATCCACCGTCAGCACGTGACGCGTCACACCGAAGGCACCACCTGCTGCCGCGACTCCCCGAGCCCGTCGATGCCGAGCTCGACCACGTCCCCGGGCTTGAGGTAGACGGGCGCCGGCTTCATCCCCATCCCCACGCCGCCCGGCGTGCCCGTGCTGATCACGTCGCCGGGCAGGAGCGTCATGAACTGGCTCAGGTAGCTCACGAGGGCGACGACGCCGAACACCATGTTCGACGTGCTCGAGCGCTGGCGCGTCTCCCCGTTGACCTTGAGCCACATGCCGAGGCTCTGGGGATCCGGGATCTCGTCGCGGGTGGCGAGGAACGGGCCGAGGGGCGCGAACGTGTCGGCGCTCTTCCCCTTCACCCACTGGCCGCCCCGCTCGAGCTGGAAGGTCCGCTCCGAGTAGTCGTTGTGGAGCGCGTAGCCCGCCACGTGCGCGAGGGCGTCGGCCTCGTCCACGTAGCGCGCCTCGCGGCCGATCACGATCGCGAGCTCGACCTCCCAGTCCACCTTGGTCGCGCTCCGCGGCATGACGAGCGGGTCGTTCGGCCCCACCAGCGCCGTGGACGCCTTGAAGAAGATCACGGGCTCCTTCGGGATCTCCGCGCCGGTCTCCGCCGCGTGGTCGCGGAAGTTGAGGCCGATGCAGATGATCTTGCTCGGCCGGGGGATGGGAGGGCCTAGCCGCGCCGCCGCGTCCGCCCGCGGGATCGCCTTCTCGTTCCTCCCCACCCACTCGGCCAGGCGGTCGAGCCCGCCGTGGGCGAAGAACGCCTCGTCGTACTCCGCGGCGAAGCCGGAGACGTCCAGCCGCGTCCCGTCTGCAGCCAGCACTCCCGGCTTCTCCCGGCCCGGCGCTCCGACGCGGATCAGCTTCATGTGACGAGCACTCCTCCGTCGATGGGATAGGCCTGGCCGGTGATGAACGACGCCTCGTCGGAGCAGAGGTAGAGGGCCAGGGCCGCCACCTCCTCCGGTTTGCCCATGCGTCCGAGCGGCTGGTACTCGGCGAGCTGGCGGTAGATCTCCGCCTCCTTGCCCGCGTAGTGCCGCGCCACGTAGCCGTCCACGAACGGCGTGTGGACGCGGGCGGGACAGATGCAGTTGCAGCGGATGTTCTTCTTCATGTAGTCGACGGCGATCGAGCGGGTCATGGCGAGGACGGCGCCCTTGGTCGTGGAGTAGGCGAACCGCTCGGGGATCCCGATGAGGGCGGCAATCGAGTCCATGTTGAGGATGACTCCGCCGCCTCCGCGGAGCATCACCGGCACCGCTGCCTTCGTGCACAGGAAGACGCCCTTGACGTTGACGCGGTAGAGGTGGTCCATGTCCTCTTCGCCGGTGTGCTCGACGTCGCCGACGTGCGCGACGCCCGCGTTGTTGACGAGGATGTCGATCCTTTCACGGCGGGCGTCGATGGCAGCGAAAGCGGCATCGACGCTCGCCGAGTCGCCGATGTCGACCCGGACGGGATGGGCATCGCCCCTCTCCTCGAGGATCCGAGCGGCTGTCCGATGCGCCGACTTCTCGTCGAGGTCCAGGACTTCCACGCGGGCCCCTTGCCTCGCGAAGACGAGGGCGATCGCTTCGCCGATGCCCGAGCCGGCGCCGGTGACGACCGCGATCCTTCCCTTGAGATCGAACACGCTAGCGTCTCCGGGAGCGCGAAGTCATTGTCTTCGGTTCAGTTACCGCTTTCGCTGGCGGGGATATACCACGGCCGCCAGGGTCCGGGAGCCTATCTTCTTATATGGACGCCGGGCCCCAGACGACCGGCTTCCAGATCTCGAGAAGCGTCCGCACGTCCGCGCGGTCCTGGGGCGTGAGGCTCGGCAGGGGCGGTCTCACCGGTCCCGCGGCCATCCCCAGGACGTTCATCATCTCCTTCATGACCGAGACCTCGAACCCGCGGCGGCGGGCCCGGAGCGCGTAGAGCGGCAGCACGTACGTGTCCATGAGCCGCTTCAGCGCGGCGCCGTCCCCCGCCGCCGCCGCTTCGTGGAGGTCGAGCGAGAGCCGGGGCGCGACGGTGGCGATGCTCGACGTGTAGGTCCGGATACCGAGGGAGTAGTAGGCCGGGACGCAGTCGTCTCCCGCTCCCCCGATCCAGTGCAGCCGCCGGCCGAGCCGCCACATGATCTGCTGGAGGCGTCGCGTATCGCCCTGGCCATCCTTCCAGGCTGCGAGGGTGGGCGCGCGCGCCGCCAGCTTCTCCACCCACGCCGGCACCGGGTTCACCCAGTCGCGGCTGTACACGAGGAGGGGCAGCGGTGTCGCCCGCCCGATCGCCTCGTAGTACTCGAGCAGGCCGTCGTCGTCCGCGTTCGGGTAGTAGGGAGGGAGGGCGAGGATCGCGTCCGCCCCCGCGCGTGCCGCGCTCCGGGCCAGCCCCACGGCAAGCGGCTGGTTGAAGCCCACTCCCGAGATCACGGGGAACTGGCCCTTCACTTCCTGGACCGTGGTCGTCACGACCTCGGCGTGCTCGGCGGGAGTGAGCGAGTACATCTCCCCGGTGCCGCCGGCGGCCACGATCGCGCACAGGGGATGCGCCACGAGGGCCCGGAGGTTGCGGCGCAGCCCGTCGGTGTCGAGGGACAGGTCGTCGTGGAAGGGCGTCACCGGAAACGCGATGACGCCCTCCAGCGCTGAGCGGAACTCCTCGACGCTCGTGGCCATTGGGCCCCTAGTGGATCTCGGGCTCGGGCACCGGGGCCGTGCCTGCGAGGAAGTCGAAGTCGCAGCCCTGGTCGGCCTGCGTCACGTGGCGTGCGTAGAGCGCGCCGAACCCCCGAGGGTGCGGGAACTCGCGCGGCTTCCACGCGGCCCGGCGCGCCGCGAGCTCGTCGTCGGCGACCCGCAGCGTCAGGCGCCGCCCCGGCACGTCGAGCTCGATCAAGTCCCCGTCCTTCACGAGTGCGAGGGGCCCGCCCACGAACGACTCGGGGGCCACGTGCAGCACGCACGCGCCGTAGGACGTGCCGCTCATGCGCGCGTCGGAGATCCGCATCATGTCGCGGACACCCTTCTCGAGCAGCTTCTTCGGGATGGGGAGCATGCCCCACTCCGGCATCCCCGGCCCGCCGAGGGGTCCCGCGTTCTGCAGGACGAGCACGGACTCCTCGGTCGCGGGCAGCGCGGGATCGTCGATCCGGGCGGCGAGGTCGTTGTAGTCAAGGAAGACGATCGCCTTCCCGGCGTGCTTCAGGAAGCGCTTCTCCATGGCCGTGTGCTTGATGACCGCGCCGTTCGGGGCGAGGTTTCCGCGGAGAACGGCCAGGCCGCCTTCGGGGCCGAGCGGCCGCTCGCGGCTGGCGATCACGGCCTCGTTGAAGACCGTCGCCCCCTCCGCGTTCTCGCGCACGGTGCGCCCGTTGACGGTGCGGGCGTCCGTGTGCAGGAGGTCGAGCAGCCGCGCCATCAAGGCGCGGAGGCCTCCCGCATAGAAGAAGTCCTCCATCAGGAACTCGCCGGAGGGCCTGAGGTTGGCGAGGAAGGGCGTGCGGCGCGAGAGCGCGTCGAAGCGGTCGAGGTCGAGCGGGACTCCGGCCCGCCCGGCCATCGCGATCAGGTGGATGATCGCGTTCGTAGAGCCGCCGAGGGCCATGGCCACGGTTACCGCGTTGTCGAAGGCGTCGGCGGTGAAGACGTCGCGGGGCTTCAGGTCCTCGAAGACCATCTCCACGATCCGTCGGCCCGCGGCGGAAGCCATGCGCGCGTGGCCCGAGTCGGCGGCCGGGATCGAAGAGGCGCCGGGCAGCAGCGCCCCCAGCGCTTCCGCGGCCGCCGCCATCGTGGAGGCCGTCCCCATCGTCATGCACGTCCCGAAGGAGCGCGCGATGCCGTCCTCCATCTCGCTCCAGGCGCAGTCGTCGAGGCGTCCCGCCCGCTTCTCCGCCCAGTACTTCCAGACGTCTGTGCCGCTCGCCAGGAACTCGCCGCGCCAGTTCCCGCGGAGCATGGGTCCCGCGGGGACGACGATCGCGGGCAGGTTCATGCTCGTGGCGCCCATCAAGAGGCCGGGGATCGTCTTGTCGCAGCCTCCGAGGAGCACCGCCCCGTCCACGGGGTTCGCGCGCAAGAGCTCCTCCGCGTCCATGGCCAGGAGATTGCGGTAGAGCATCGGCGACGGCTTCATGAAGGTCTCGCCCACGGAGAGGACGGGCATCTCGAGGGGGAAGCCGCCCGCCTGCCAGACGCCACGCTTCACCTCCTCCGCGCGCATGCGGAAGTGGGCGTGGCAGGGGTTGGCGTCGCTCCAGGTGTTGAGAATCGCGATTACGGGCTTGCCCGTGAAGTCCTCGGCCGCGAAGCCCTCGCCCTTCGTCCGCGAGCGGTGGCCGAAGGAGCGGAGGTCGTGCTTGCCGAACCAGCGCTGGCTGCGCAGCTCCGAGACGTCCTTGCGGCGGGCGCTCACGCCTTCGCCTCGCGCGGGCGGGGGAGGAGCGCCACGGCGAGCGCTCCCAGGGCGGCGAGCGCCACGAGGAGAGTGAAGCCGCCGGCGTAGCTGCCCGTCCGATCGCGCACGCCCGCCACGAGCATCGGCATCACCGCCTCGCCCACGCCGTCGGCCGTGAGCACGATGCCCATCACGCGGCCCAGGACCCGCAGCCCGAAGAGCTCCGCCGCCATCAAGGGGATGATCATGTAGTCGCCCCCGAGCCCGATGCCGAAGAGGAACGCCCCTGCGAAGATCGCGGACCGCGAGGGGCCGAAGACGAGGAGCGGGATGGTCGCGGCCACGATCGCGTAGATGAGCAGCATCACGAACTTCTTCGGCCAGCAGTCGGCCAGCCAGCCCATGAGGAGCCGTCCCACGAGGCTGCCCACGAGGATGACCGAGGACACGGCGGCGGCGCTGCCCTGGTCGAAGCCCCGATCGAGACTCAGGTAGAGCTTCAGGTTCTGGATCGTACCTCCGACGGCACCGATCGAGCAGAAGCTGCCGAACGCGAGGAGATAGAAGGCCGGCTGGCGGAGGATGCCCGCGATCGACGGGCCTTGTGTGCGCGCGGCGGCCGCGATGGCCGCCGGCTCGCGCACGAGCAGCGCGGCGGGGAGTGCGATCACGATCATGAGGATGCCCAGCGTCCGGAGCGCGCCCCTCCAGCCCATCGACTGCACGAGCGAGTGGGCGAGGAGGGGGACGATGGCGCCCCCCACGCCGATCCCCAGGTAGGCGATCCCCATCGCCTTCCCGCGTGCCGCGTCGAACCACCGCGAGAGCAGCACCTGGTTGGGCAGCGGCCCGCCCGCGATGTAGCCGACTGCGTTCAGGAAGTAGAAGGTGTAGAAGGCGGCGAGCGTCGTGACCGCGCCGAGCCCGATGAGCGCGCCGCCGGCGATCAGGATCCCCGCGATCATCACGCGGCGGGGGCCGACCTTGTCGATGAGCAGGCCCGCCAGGAAGCCGAAGAGGGGACCGACGATCAGCTTGCTGTAGGCGTTGCCGGAGGTGACCTGCTGGCGCGTCCAGCCGAGGTCCTTGACGAAGAAGTCGTAGAAGAACGGCAGGCCGTAGAGCGCGAACCCGACGATCGAGAAGAGCGCGAGGAAGCCGGTGACGACCGCGAGGACCTGGCGGCCCCGGACGTCGCTCGGGCCGACGTCGTTCATGCCCGGAGTGCCTCCTT
The DNA here is from genome assembly GCA_046726955.1 of Acidobacteriota bacterium. GTDB lineage: Bacteria > Acidobacteriota > Vicinamibacteria > Fen-336 > Fen-336 > CAVPGH01. The sequence continues at coordinate 10,923 of JBKPBQ010000481.1, read as the reverse complement.
CACGCGCCGGAGCCGCTCGGCGTCGGGGTGCTTCGTGTAGAAGGGATCGAGCGGGAAGCACCCCGAGACGAGGCCGTTGCGCGGCGCGCTCGTGCAGTCGCTGAACGTCCGGCAGATCTTCTTGCGCTGCAGCGGCCGCGCGGCCACGACGTCCGCGGGCAGCTCGGGATACGAGAGCACGAGCCGCCCGAGGCCCACGAAGTCGGCCCCTCCCGCGCGCACCACCGCCTGCGCGACGTGGGGGAGCCACTCCTGCAGGTAGCTGTAGCCCGAGCCCACGATCGCGACCTTCGGGAAGCCCGCCTTGAGACGGGCGGTGGCGAGGAGGTGACGCGCGACGCCGCGCAGCGGGTCTTCCGGGGGCTCGTAGCCATCGCTCGGCGGAAAGAGCGCCGGCCGCTGGACGTGGGGGTTGTAGTAGGGGCTGCCCGCGGTGACGCAGACCCACCGGACGTCGAGGCTCTCCAGGAGGCGCAGGAACGCGCGCGCGTCCTCGAGCGCCTCGTCCATGTGCGCGTCGTCGCGCAGGAGGCCGAAGGCGCACGAGTAGCCGTTGGCCTCCGCCTCGGCCGTTCCCGCGCCGTCGGGCCGCTTGCGATAGGGCACCGTGTCGAAGACGGAGAGACGAACGCCGATCGCGAGGCCGGGGGCCTCCGCCCGGATCCCCCTCACCACCTCGCGCAGGAAGCGCGTGCGGTTCTCGAACGATCCGCCGTAGCGCCCGGGGCGCGAGCGTGCGGAGAGCAGCTCGTGACCCAGGTAGCCGTGGCAGTGCTTGACGTCCACGAAGCGGAAGCCGATCGACCGGGCCCGCTTCGCGGCCACGACGAACTCGCCGGTGAGGCGGTCGAGCTCCTCGTCCGAGAGCACGCGCGTCCCCTTCGGGAAGCGCCGGTCGAGGATCGGGTGGGCGTAGGCCGTGAGCGGCTCGGCGCGGTCCTTGGCGGAAGGTCGCGCGAAGCGTCCGGAGTGCGTGAGCTGCAGGCCGTCGAGGAGGTCGGAGTCCGCGTTCGCCCCGAAGGCCTCGCGGTGGGCGGCGACGAGCGCCTCGCGGAGGCGGGCGAGAGCGGGCAGCGTCTTCTCCGATATCAGGAGCTGGTTCGGGTTGGCCCGTCCGTCGAAGCGGACGGCCACCGCCTCGCCGCCCCACACGAGCTTCGCCCCGCTCAGGCCGAAGTGCCGCCAGCGGCGGAGCGTGAGCTCGCTCGGCTCGCCGTCCGTGGTGCCGTCCCAGCCCTCCATGGGGAGGATGCAGAAGCGGTTGCCCACGCGCAGGCCGTCCAGCTCGAACGGACGAGAAAGCGGCGACGGCGTCTCGAGCTGCGCCTCGAAGGGAATCGAGATCCCCGCCTCGCGCAGGTGGGACTCGAACGCCGCCCGGTCCTTGAGCGAGGCGACCCGCGGCCAGCTCACCCGGCCTGGCTCCGGAGGAACTCCGCGTAGGCGTGGAGCGCACCCTGGTTGTGCTGCTTCACCAGCCGCTCGAGGCCGGGGAGGTCTCGCGCCCGCATCGCCTCCACCATCGCCCGGTGCTCCTCCTGGGCCCGCTCCAGGCGGTCCACGAGGACACCCTTCAGGTAGTAGCGGCGCACGCGGTCCCAGCGCGCGAGGACGCGGTCCGTCATCTCCTGCAGCAGCGGCATCGCGCTCAGGCGGCTGATCTCGGAGTGGAAGCGGGAGTTGAGGTCCGCCCACTCCTCGTTCCGACCCGCGGCGAGCGCGGTGTCCATCGCCGTCGTGATCTCCTGGAGGGCGTCGGCGTCCGCGGCCGTCATCCTCTCGGCCGCGTTGCGCGTGGCCACGATCTCCAGGCCCTCCATGATGCTGAAGACCTCGGCGATCGACTCCCGCGAGATGGGGCTCACCGTGGCCCCCACGTGCGGTACGTTGGCCACGAGCCCTTCCGACTGCAGGAGCTGCAGCGCCTCGCGCACCGGGATGGCGCTCACCTCGAGCCGGCGGGCGAGCTCGTCGATCACGAGACGCTGGCCGGGGCCGAGCTCGCAGCGCATGATCGCGTCGCGGAGCGTCTCGTAGACGAACTCCTGCTTCGTGCGGTACGGCATGTGGCCGCGTCGGCCGAGCGAGGCGGGCTCGCCGCTCATGCCACGTCCACCCGCTGCTTCTTCTGCACGGACTCGTGGGCGGCGATGCAGGCCTGGGCGGAGCCGATCGCCTTGTCCGGGCCGCAGCGCAGCGGCTTGCCCACCCGGATGGCGGCGCAGAACTCGGAGATCTCTAATCGGTACGAGCTCACGCGCTCGGCCGAGTCGCCGCTTCCCGCCGCTGCCTTGGCCGGGCCCGTCGTGGGCCGCGTCTCCGAAGCCTCGAGCGCGGGGCCGGCGCCCTTCGCCGCGGCCTCGACGCCGGTCGCCTCCTTGCTGCCCGACTCGAAGAGATAGGCCTGCCGCTCCCGGCTCAGGATGAGCGTGCCCTTCGTCCCCATGAACATCTCGTAGTAGTCGTCGAAGTCGTTGGACTCGATCGTGGAGAAGACCGCGGTCCTCCCCTGCGGGTACTCGAACGTCGCGAAGACGTGGTCCTCCACCTCGCGGCCGTCCTTGAAGCGGAAGACGCCTCCGCTCGCGTGCACCGCCTCCGGCACCGCCCCGAAGAACCAGTTGGAGATGTTCACCTGGTGGCTCGCGAGCTCGGCGAGGAGGCCCTTCGAGTACTTCCAGTAGAGCCGCCAGTTGAGCAGGTGCTCCCAGTCCGGGTAGCCCCAGGGCGACGGATCGAAGTCGGGGCTCGGCGGATCCTCCTTGCGCCGCCAGTTCTGGTTGCGGTGCCAGACGAGGCGCGCCGTATAGACGTCGCCGAGCACTCCCGCCTTGATGATGCCGTCGTAGGTGGCCTGGTAGACCGGGTTGTAGAAGCGCTGGTAGCCGATCTCCAGGAGCCGGCCGCTCTTCCTCGCCGCCTCCTGCATCTTCCGGCAGCCATCGACGTCCCAGGCCATCATCTTCTCGCAGAGGACGTGCTTGCCCGCCTCCAGGCAGCCCACGGTCATCTCCGTGTGCATCCAGAGCGGCGGCGCGAGCACGACGGCCTCCAGGTCCTCCTTCTGAAGCATCTCCTTCCAGTCGGCGTAGTGCTTCGCCGGAGGCTGGTGGGCCGCGGCAAGAATCTCGTCGGCCTTGGTGAGGTGCGCCGGATTGATGTCGCAGAGCGCGCGCACGCTCGTGAAGGCGGGGTCCACGTTCTTGAGGAGGGCGTTGCGGCCCTCGCCGCCCAGGCCGACGAAGCCCACCCGCACCGGGCCGCCGCGCACCGGGCCCTTCAGGGCCGCGGCCGCCCCCATGGCGGCGAGAGCGGGCGTTCCCGCGAGGACGCGGAGGAAGTTCCGGCGTCCGAGCTCCTGCTGCTCCGGGGTGAGGTTCATGAGGCCGCTCCTTCCGCGGCGACCGGCGCCGGCCGCGTCCGCCGGACCCGGAGCAGGTCGAGACCGGCGATACGTCCGGTGTCGAAGCCCAGGAGCACGAGGACCGCGGCCAGCTCGACGAGGTTCTTGTTGACGAGGAGGTAGGCGCCCTCCGCTCCCGGCTGGTGGATGCCCGAGGTGGGGATGGAGGAGAGGTAGAAGAGGCTGAGGAGCCCCAGGGCTCCCACGACACCCGCGCGCGTGAAGAAGCCGAGCATGAGCGAGAGACCCACGAGGACGAGTGCGATGGGCATGACGGTGTCGATGAAGCCCAGGAGGCGGCTGCCGGCGAGCCCGTGGAAGAGGTCGGCCAAAGGGCCGGTGGCGGCACCGCGTAGATATCCGGCCGCCGACCACGGAGCGAGAGGCGAGCCCTCCCGGCTCCAGGCGGGCGACCAGAGCTTGTAGAGGCCCTCGTAGAGGAAGTGCCAGCCCACGAGGGTACGGAGGAGAACGAGCGAGAACTGCTGAAAGCCGGTCACTGGGTCACTCCGCGGGTGTTCGTCCGCCCCCAAAAGTCGACACGACGCGTCCTCGCGGTCCCGGCCGCCGCGAGGATCCCTCAGGAAAAGCTACGACCCCGCGGCTCCCGAACAAGCGACGATCGGGAGCCGCGGAGGGTTACGTCTCTAGAACCTGACCTTCAAACCGAACTGGATCTGCCGCTCAGAGGTGCCGCAGGTCTGGCAGCTCGGGTTGGCCGACGCGGTGATCGTACCGAAGTCGCTGTTGCCGAACGTGCGCGCGGGCGGCCCGAACTGCGGGTGGTTGAGGATGTTGAACGCTTCGACGCGGAACTCCGTGTCGACAGGGCCGATCTTGGTGTTCTTGATCAGTGAGAGGTCCATGTTGACGATGTTCGGTCCGCGCAAGGTGTTGCGCCCGATGTTGCCGAACGTGCCCGTCGGCTCGGTCCGGCTGAATGCGGTGACGTCGAACCACTGGTCGATCGTCGGGTCGCTGCTCTCTCCCGTCTTCCCCTCCACCACGTTCGGCCGGTTGTTCGTGATGCCGGTGGACTGCATCGTCCCGGACTGGCTGATGGTGAGGGCGAGCCCGCTGCGGTAGTAGCCGATCCCGTTCACCTGCCACCCTCCGTACCACTGCTTCCGCGCGAAGGGCAGCTCGTAGATGAAGCTCGCGACCAGCGTGTGGGTGACGTCGTAGTCCGCGGGCCCCCGGTCGTACCCCGGGTCGAAGATGTTCGTGAAGAGGGGTCCGTCGTTGTTGGAGACGAGGTCGATGGCCTTGCCGAAGGTGTAGGAGACGAGCGCGGAGAAGCCGTTCGAGAAGCGCTTCATCCCCTTGAACAGGAACGCGTGGTAGTCGAGCTCGCCCCGGTCCTGGGCCGTGCTCACGGTGGTGAGGCCGGGTGATATCGCGAAGTAGGGCCGGTTGATGTTCTGGTTCGTCACTCCCACGATGTTGGGCGCCTGGTTGAGGTCGGTCTTGGACGTGAGCCCCCGACCCCGGGTCCCCACGTAGGCCAGCTCGACCATGTAGTCCCGGCCGAGCTGCTTCTGGAGGTTGACGTTCCAGTTCATCGAGTGCTGGTCGCGGTAGTTGATGTCGAACACCGAGCGCGTCGCCCCCACGAGGGGAAGGTTCGGGTCGATGGCCGGCGGGGGAGGGAAGCCGGTGGACAGCGGCAGGGTGTTCGCGCCCCCGTTGGCGAGAAGGTCCGTGGCCTGGAGGAAGGGCTGGTTCGTGCCTTTCGAAGACGACGTTCCGCCCACGCCCCAGTTCCAGAAGATCCCGAACCCGCCGCGGATCGTCGTCCGCCCATTGCCGCTCAGGTCGTAGGCGAACCCGAGCCGGGGACCGAAGTCGTCCTTCGCGTACGTCTGCAGTTTCCGTCCGACGTGGACGCCGTTGATGACGGCGTCATCGGAGGCGACGACCATCTTGCCCGTCGAGGGGTCGAAGTTCGACTGGCGGTTGTCGTCCTCCACCCAGGGGGTGAAGACGTCCCACCGGAGGCCCATGTTCAGCGTGAGCTTGGGGGTCACGCGGAAGTCGTCCTGGATGTAAGCGCCATACTCCGGCCGCCTCTCCATGTAGGTGTCCTCGACCGTCATCGCGCGGTTCTTGCGCCGCGCATAGCCGAGGAGGAAGCTGGCCACGTCGAAGCCGGTGGCGGCGTTGACCGAGCACCCGGTGGAGACGCCCGCGCAGTTGGAGGTCTGGTTCTGGCTGAAGTAGAACTCGCCGACCATCGTGTCCGCGTTCAGGATCTCGCGCGTCCGGAAGATGATGCTCGCACCTCCCTTGAAGGTGTGGCGGCCGCGGATGTACGTCACGTTGTCGTAGAGCTGGAGGTTGCCCAGGTTCGTGATCAGGGGCTGGTTGGCGTTGGAGCCCAGGCGCCGGGCGCCGTTCTGCTCGAAGATGATCCGGCTCATGGCCGAGGTCACGGAGTTGATGTTGACGCCGGGGATACCCATCTGCTCGGCGAGGTTCTCGCCGAAGTCGATCGGGGACAGGTTGAACTTGATCAGGCTGTAGCCGACGCGGACCTCGTTCAGCCAGTTCGAGCTGAAGGTGTGGGTGTCGTTGAAGGCGAAGCTCTGGGCCTTGATGTCCCCGATGCCGGCGCCGAACGTGTCGTTGGCGTCCCCGTGCTCCTGGGTCGCGGGCAGGTCGCGGTGGGTCTTCTGGAAGCTGTACCGCAGGAAGAAGCGGTTGCTCGTGCTCAGCTGGTGATCGACCTTCACGTCGAACTGGTTGTCCTGCCGCGTGAGGGCCGGGTTGATCAGGTAGTTGTTGATCTGCTGCCCCAGCGCGTTGCGGGTGCCGGCGACGTTCGGCTCGGGGATGAGCTGCTGGAGGACGTTGGTGGCCGCGGGATCCCAGCGGCTCCGGGGGATGATGTTCCCGGGGAACGGCTGGCGGGTCAGGGGATCGTAGATGGGCCGGTTGATCTCGGAGAAGTCGCCCTCGCGCATCTTCGCCGACGGCATCGTGGAGAGATAGGTCTGGCCCTGGGTGATCCGCATTCCCTGGTAGTCCGCGAAGACGAACGTATTGTCCTTGATGATCGGCCCGCCGAACGTCCCGCCGAACTGGTGCTGGCTGAAGTCCGGCTTCGGCCGTCCCGCCCGGTTGTTGAACCAGTTGTTGGCGTCGAACCGGTCGTTCCGGAGGAACTCGAAACCGCTGCCGTGGAACGCGTTGCTCCCCGACTTGATCTGGAGGTTGACGACCCCGCCCATCGAGCGTCCGAACTCCGCGGAGTACGTGCTCGTCTGGAGCTTGAACTCGTCGAGGGCGTCGACGTTCGGGAAGATCACGACCGACTGCAGCCAGGTCTCGTTGTTGTCGACCCCGTCGAGCAGGTAGTTGTTGTCTCGGGGGCGCTGGCCGTTCGCGGAGAAGGAGGCGGAGGCCCTCCAGGCCAGGCTGCCCGACCCGTCGATGTTGCCGCCGCCGGGGCCCACGCCGCGGGTGACGCCGGGGATGGTGCGGGTGAGAGCGACGAAGTTGCGGCCGTTGAGGGGCAGCGACTCGATCGTCTTTCCCTCGACGGTGACGCTCAGGTCGGAGGAAGCGGTCTGGACGAGCGGCGTCTCCGCCTGGATCTCCACCGCTTCCGTCATCTCGCCGAGGTCGAGCTTCATGTCGGCCCGGACCCGCTGGTCGACACCGACGTGCACGTTGGCGAGCGTGACCTTCTTGAACCCGCTCATCTCGGCGGAGACGCTGTACGTTCCGGTGGGGAGGTTGGGGGCGGTGTACTCACCCTGGGCGTTCGTGATCGCGGTGCGGTTCGCGCCCGTACCGGTGTTGACGAGCACGACGGTGGCGCCGGGCACGACCGCACCGCTTGAATCCTTGATCGTGCCGAGGATGGTTCCCGTCACGGACTGCGCGTCCGCGGGTTGCGGCGACATCGCTAGAAGGCCGGCCAGGATGGGCAGCACGAGCCCCAGCAGCCTGGCGGCCGTTCGGAATCTCTTCATTTGGCGTCCTCCACGCGCAACTGCGGGACAAGGTCCGGCCCGCTCACGCCCGCGCTCCCGCCGCACGACGTGTTCGGTGGTGGCTGTCTCCTCTTGCGAGGCATCCGACCTCACCCGGTCTGGTTCGACTCAGCGAGTCTTCGGCCCGAAAGATTCTTTGCGACGAAAGGTGGGGCGAAGCTATCTCAGCCGCGCGGAGGCCGTCAAGATTATTCGTATATGATATCGACGCCGTTCACGGTTGAGCTGGCGCCGAGCAGTGGAAGTTGCTCGATTAAAGAGACTTAGGACGCGCGCCCCACGCCGAGGCGTTTCTCAGGCCAACCCTCGAGTTTCGGATCTCGAACCACCTTGGCGGTTCATTTCGGCGTCCGGGGGCCGCTGGCCCTGGATCCGCCATCGAGGAACTTCCGGATCAAGGCGACGGTTTCGGCCGGACGTTCTTCCATCAGCCAATGTCCCGACCCCGCGACCACCGCCTCCTGAACGTCGGTGGCCACGTGGCGCATGATCACGGCCTGAATTGGCCCGAAAGACTTCTCGCCACCGACGGCCAGCACGGGCATGGGCAGCTTCGTCTGCTCGAAGACCTTGTTGTCCTTCGCGTCTTGAGCGAACGCTGCGAACTGCGCAAACCCCGCCCTCATTCCACCCGGCTGCGCATAGGTCGCGGTGAAGAAGTTCCGCGTGGCCTCGTCGGGCTTGCCCGGATCACCGGTGAAGTCGTTCCAGATGCGATCGAAGTAGATGCGCTCCCGGCCGGCCACGAGCCTTTCCGCATCCGGCCCATGGAAGTTGAAGTGCCACACTCCGGGGTTCTGGAGTATCTCGCTCCACGGCTCGATCCCGGGAATCGGGGCGTCCATCACGACCAGCCGCTCGACCTTCTCCGGATACAAGGCTGCGTAGGCATAGACCACCATGTTCCCGATGTCGTGGGCCACGACGAAGGTCTTGTCGTACCCCAACCCGGTCACGACCGCCCGGAGGTCCTTGGCCTGTGTCTTCTTGTCGTAGCCGCCCTCCGGCTTCGACGAGCGCCCGATGCCCCGGAGGTCGGGCACCACCACCGTGTGGTCCTTCATCAGATCCGCGGCCAGGGGCGCCCAGGAGTCGCTGTTCTCCGCGTAGCCATGCACCAGAACGACGACCGGTCCGCTTCCGCCGGAACGCACGAAGATGTCCGCCCCTTCCGGACTGTGAATCGTGGTGGCCCGAAAGCTCGAGGGCAGTGACGGTTGGGCATGGGTCGCGGCCGCCCCGGCAACGAGGAACACTGCGGCAAGAACGTGTCGAAGCATCGTCCCTCCTACGTCACGGCGCTCTGCGCGCCTCAGTTCGTGTGACCAGCACCAAGCGGAGTGTCGCTTACGCTTCCATCATCAACCCTTCGACCGCCCCTGGCGCGCCTCTCAGTATCTGACACCCGATATCGTCGCGTTGACGAGGCACGTAAACTTCCCGCGGATGTTCTCGCCCTGGTCGGAGCTTCGGTTCGCGGCGCGCCGCCTTCGGCGCGCCCCGGGCTTCGCCGCGGCCGTCGTTCTCGTGCTCGCCCTCGGCGTCGGGGCGACCACTGCCGTCTTCAGCCTCGTGCACGGCATTCTCCTCGAGCCCCTGCCCTTCCCGGAACCGGACCGCCTCGTCCGGCTCACGCATACCGTCCAGGATGCGGGGGCGGCGACGGTGGATCAATCGGAAGCCACCGTCACGCTCTACCAGCGCGACGCGCGGGCGTTCGAGGGTGTGGCTGCGTGGCGATTCGACAACGGAATCCTCGGCGCTTCCGTGCGAGACCAGACCGCCCTCCGCGTCCGCGGCGCGCGGGTCACGTCGAATTTCTTCGACGTATTGGGCGTCCCGCCGATGCTGGGCCGAGCGTTCGCGCCGGGCGAGGACAGACCGGGCGCGAACCATGTCGTCGTCCTGTCGCACCGCATCTGGCAGGAGCGCCTGAACGGCGATCCGAACGCGGTCGGCCGACAGGTGGTCGTGAACGACGTTCCGCGCACGATCGTCGGGATCATGCCGAGGCACTTCGCGTATCCCGCGAATCATGTCGAGCTCTGGCTTCCCCTCGCGCGCCAGCCGGAGGACAGCACGTCGTTCGATCTCGTCGGCATCGCGCGACTCGAGCGCGGCGTGTCGGCCGCCTCGGCGCGGGCCGATCTCGCGCGCGTGCTCGGCGCGAGCTCGCTCATCCCTTTGCAGCCGTCGCACGTCGCGCCGCAGGTGCAACCGCTCCGGGACTCGATCGCCGGGCCCGTCTCCCGGCTGCTCTGGCTCGTGTTCGGCTGCGTCCTCCTCGTGCTCCTCGTGGCGTGCACGAATGCGGCCGGTCTCTTTCTCGTACGCGCCGAGCGGATGCAGCTGGAGCTCGCGGTGCGGGGAGCGCTCGGCTCGGGCCTCACGAGGGTGCTCGCGCTGACGCTGAGCGAATCCGTGCTGCTCAGCGCCGTGGGCGGCGGCGCGGGCGTGTTGCTGGCGGCGCTGGGTGTGAGCGCCGCGCGGAGCACCGGATCCGTGCTGTCGCTGCCCCGCCTGGAAGAGGTGGGAGTCGACGGGCGAGTCTTGTCGTTCGCCCTGGGAATCACCGTGCTCTCGGCGCTTCTCGTGAGCGTCGTTCCGCTGCTGCGCGCGCGCCGGGCCTCCCTGGCCCAGGTCCTTCGGGGCGCGGGCGTGGGGCCCGCGGGCGGGCGTTCGGACAGCGTCATGCGCCACGCCCTCGTGGTCGCGCAGATCGCTCTCGGGGTCGTGCTCGTCGCGGCGTCGGGGCTGATGACGCGCAGCTTCCTTCGATTGAATGCCGTAGAGCCGGGATTCGACGCGGATCACGTCGTGATGTCACGCGTGCTCCTGCCCTTCGCACGGTACGAGGGCGCCTCGCGGCTGGAGTTCTTCGACGAGCTCCTGGGCGAGGCGAAGACCATCCCGGGCGTGCGCGACGTGGCCTTGACCGACTGGGTGCCGCTGAGCGGGGACCAGCACGAGATGGCGGTCGAGGTCGAAGCGTATCTGTCCCCGGCCAATCACGCCGTGGCGAGCGTCGAGCCGTCGTACTTCGAGGCGCTGCGCATCCCGCTCCTCCGCGGCCGGACGTTCGGCGCGCAGGACGCGGGTCGTCCTTCCGACGAGGTCGTCGTCGCCCGAGCCTTCGCCGAGCGGTACTGGCCGGGCGCAAGTCCGCTGGGCAGGCGCGTTCGTGCTGTCGGCGGCCGATGGCACACCATCGTCGGCGAGGTGGGTGACGTGCACTACGACGCGCTCGACCGGCCGGCGAGCCAGATGGTGTACTTCCCGATCGTGGATCCGGGCGGACTCTCGCTCGTCGTGCGAACCGATGGACGCGAGGGGGAGGCGTTGTCGGCCATTCGCGGCATCGTGCGCGCCCTCGACCCCGCGGTTCCCACCTACGACGAGGGCGCCCTGCGCTGGCTCGTGGACAATGCGTCCGCGCGCGCCCGCGCGCTCGCCGCGCTTCTCGCGACGGCGAGCATCGTGACGTCGCTGCTGGCCGCGGTCGGGTTGTACGGCACCATGGCC
>JBKPBQ010000480.1:0-7253 GCA_046726955.1 Acidobacteriota bacterium | reverse complement strand
CCACCCCCCCCCCCCCCCCCCCACCACCCCCCCCCCCCCCTTTGGGGGGTAGGGGCGGGGGGGGGGGGGCCGGGCGAGCTTGGAGCGGCATTGGATTTCGCTCCTGTCGAGATCCGAACGCCGTGAAGGCCCGCCTGGGGGAGTGTGAGGTCGACCTCGGACGCCGCGAGCTGCTCCGCGCGGGCGCGCCTCTCCATCTCACCCCGAAGGCCTTCCAGCTCCTGGAGCTGCTCGTGGAGCGAAGGCCCGACGCCGTCTCGAAGGACGAGATCCGCAAGCGCCTCTGGCCGGAGACCTTCGTCTCCGGCGTCAACCTCGCGACGCTCGTCTTCGAGCTGCGCCAGGCCGTCGGCGACGACCCCCGCCACCCGCTCGTGTTGCGGACGGTTCGCGGCTACGGGTACGCGCTCTGCGCCGAGCCGCGCGGAGAGGCCGAGGAGGTCCGCCGGACGACCGGCGCCTTCTGCCGGCTCGTCGGGCTGCGCCGGGAGATCGACCTCCACGAGGGAGAGAACGTGCTGGGACGGACGCGGGAAGCCGTCGTCTGTGTGCCCTCGACGCGGGTCTCGCGCCGGCACGCGCGCATCGTCGTCCACGGCGGCTCCGCGACCGTCGAGGACCTCGGGTCCAAGAACGGGACCTACCTGGGCGACCGGAAGCTCGAGGGGCCGGCGAGCCTCGTGGACGGCGACGCGATCCGCGTGGGGGACGCGGTGTTCGTGTTCCGCGTCATCTCCCCGGAGGTCACGGACAGCGATCCTCTCGGACAGGGTCCCGGTGGCTCGAAGAGCGGGCACTGACCGCCCGGCATGGCGCGCCGCGCGCCGTCGGTCCATAATCCCGCCCAAACCGAGAGCACCCCACCATGGACCTCGTCCTCAACCGCCGGGGCGGTGTGCCGATGCGCGGCCAGCTCGTGGCCCAGCTCGAGCTGCAGATCCTCGGGGGACGGCTGAAGCCGGGACAGCGCCTGCCCAGCGTGCGCGCCCTCGCGCGCCGCCTGGACCTCCACGCGAACACCGTCTCCGCGGCCTACCAGACCCTCGCCGCCTCCGGCCACGTGGAGCTGCGCCGAGGCGCGGGCGTCTTCGTGCGGCGGCGGGCGCCGGCGTCCCTCGAGGAGGCGGGAAGCCTCGACGAGATGATCCGCCTCGCCCTGCGCGCGGCCTTCCGCAAGGGGCACACCGCGCTCCAGGTGCGCGAGGCGGTTGAGCGCTGGTTGAAGGCGGCGACGCCGGAGAAGCTCGTCGTCGTCGATCCCTCGAGCGAGATGGGGGAGCTCGTGGCGCGGGAGGTCCGGGACGTTCTCGCCATTCCCGTGACGAGCTGCTCGATCAAGCAGGCGGAGGCCGATCCCGCGCTCCTCGCGGGCGCGCTCGTCCTGACCCTGCCCTACCACGCGGGAACGGTGGCGCGGCTCGCTCCGAGCGCGGCGGTGGAGGTGCTCCACCTCGAGTTCTCCCGGAAGGACCAGGAGCTCATCCAGGACCTCGCCGAGGGCGCGACCGTGCTCGTCGTCTCGCACTCGCCGACCGTGCTGCCCTTCGCCACGGTGCTCCTGCGCGCGCTGCGCGGCGACGACGTGCTCGCCGAGGTGAGGCTCCTCGCCCGCAAGCGAGACTGGGCGCGCGTGCTGCCGGTCGCGGACCTCGTGCTGGCGGACGCGCTGGCCGCGGACGCCCTCCGTCCGCTGCGTCCGCGACGGATGCGCGAGTTCCGAGTGCTGAGCCAGGCCGCGCTCAAGCGGCTGCGGGAGTCGCTGGCCCCGATCGTACGTCCTCGTCGACGCCCGAACTGAAAGTAAGATCCGCCCCACCAAGCCCACGGGAGGCCCTCCATGACGTCGCGAAAGCAACCGCTCCTCGCGCTGTCTCTCCTCGCCGCCGCGTCCGTCCTCGCCGCCGAGTCCAAGGCCGCGGCCCCGAGCAAGCCCGCTCCCGCCTACGACAAGAGCCTGCTCCAGGGCCTGCAGTGGCGCGGCATCGGTCCCTACCGCGGCGGGCGCGTCACCGCCGTGACCGGCGTCGCCGGGCAGCCGCGCGTCTACTACCTCGGAGCCACCGGCGGCGGCGTCTTCAAGACGACCGACGGCGGGCTCAACTGGCAGCCCATGACCGACGGGCAGCTCGGCACGGGATCGGTGGGTGCGGTCGAGGTCGCGGCCTCGGATCCCAACGTCGTCTACGTGGGGATGGGCGAGAGCTGCATCCGCGGCAACGTGTCGCACGGCGACGGCGTCTACAAGTCGACGGACGCGGGCAAGACCTGGAAGAACGTCGGGCTCAAGGACACGCGGCAGATCGGCCGCGTCCGCGTGCACCCCACCAACCCCGACCTCGTCTACGTGGCCGCGCTCGGCCACACGTTCGGCCCCAACCCCGAGCGCGGCGTCTTCCGCTCGAAGGACGGCGGCGCGACCTGGCAGAAGGTCCTGTTCGTCGACGACAAGACGGGCGCCGTCGATCTCGCCATGGACCCCACCAACCCGCGCGTGCTCTTCGCGGGCTTCTGGCAGGCGCTGCGCACGCCCTGGAGCCTGGAGAGCGGCGGCCCCGGCAGCAGCCTGTGGAAGTCCGTGGACGGAGGCGACAACTGGACGAAGCTCACGGGCGAGGGCCTGCCCAAGGGCGTCTGGGGCCGCGTGGGCGTGACCGTCTCCCCTGCCAACCCGAACCGCGTGTGGGCGATCATCGAGGCCCAGGAGGGCGGGGTCTTCCGCTCCGACGACGCGGGCAAGACCTGGAAGAAGGTCAACGAGGAGCGCAAGCTCCGGCAGCGCGCCTGGTACTACACGCACATCTTCGCGGACCCCAAGAACGCGGAGTCGGTCTACGTGCTGAACGTCGGCGTCTTCCGCTCGGTGGACGGAGGGAAGACCTTTACCGCCGTCCAGGTGCCCCACGGCGACAACCACGACCTCTGGATCGCCCCCGAGGACCCGATGCGGATGGTCGAGGGCAACGACGGCGGGGCCACCGTGTCCTACGACGGGGGTGCGACGTGGTCGAGCCTCGACAACCAGCCGACTGCCCAGTTCTACCACGTGATCGCCGACGACCGCTTCCCCTACTACGTGTACGGCGCGCAGCAGGACAACTCGACGGTCGCGATCGCGAGCCGCACGCGGGGGCCCGGCATCGAGGCCACGGACTGGTACGACGTCGGCGGCTGCGAGAGCGGGTACATCGCTCCCAAGCCGAAGGACGCCGACGTCGTCTACGCGGGCTGCTACGGAGGCTTCATCAGCCGCCTCGACCGGCGCACCGGAGAGCAGCGCACGGTCACGGTGTGGCCGGAGAACCCGATGGGCTGGGGGGCCGAGGGCATGAAGTACCGCTTTCAGTGGACGTTCCCGATCGTCGCCTCGCCCCACGACCCGGAGACGCTCTACGCCGCGGGCAACGTCCTCTTCCGGACGCGGAACGAGGGGCAGACCTGGGAGCCGATCAGCCCCGACCTCACGCGCAACGACAAGACGAAGCTCGTCTCCTCCGGCGGCCCCATCACGCAGGACAACACGAGCGTCGAGTACTACGCGACGATCTTCGCGATGGCGGAGTCGAAGCTCGAGAAGGGGCTCCTCTGGGCGGGATCGGACGACGGGCTCGTCCACGTCTCGCGCGACGCCGGCCAGACGTGGACGAACGTCACCCCGAAGGACATGCCGGAGTGGGGGATGGTGAGCCAGGTCGATCCCTCGCCGCACGACGCGGGCACGATGTACCTCGCGGTCAACCGCTACAAGCTCGACGACTACAAGCCCTACGCCTGGGTCACGACGGACTACGGCAAGACCTGGCGGCGCATCTCGGGCGGCCTGCCCGAGGACAGCTTCGTGCGCGTGGTGCGCGAGGACCCCGGCCGCAAGGGTCTGCTCTACGCGGGCACGGAGACGGGCGTCCACGTCTCCTTCGACGGCGGGGCCCGCTGGCAGCCGCTCCAGCTCAACCTGCCGGTGGTGCCCGTCACCGACCTCGTGGTGAAGGACGACGACCTCGTCGCCTCCACGCAGGGCCGCAGCTTCTGGATCCTCGACGGCCTCGGGCCGCTGCGGCAGCTCGGCGCGGACGTCGCCGCCGCCGACGTGCACCTCTTCAAGCCCGACCCCGTCGTCCGCTTCGTGGGAGGCGGCCGCGCCGAGCCTCCAGTCGGCCAGAACCCGCCGGGGGGTGCAGTCGTGTACTACTCGCTGAAGGCCGAGCCCAAGGAGAAGGAGGAGGTCACGCTGGAGATCCTCGACAGCACGGGAAAGACGATCCGCAGCTTCTCGAGCCTCAAGGACGAAGAGGGAGCTCCCGAGCCATCGGGAGAGGGCGAGGGCTTCGGCCCGCCGCCCGCCGTGCGCAAGCTGCCCGCCAAGGCGGGGACCAACCGGTTCGTGTGGGACCTGCGCTATCCCGATTCGAAACGCTTCAAGGGGATGATCCTGTGGGCGGCGGAGATGCGGGGACCGATGGCGGTGCCCGGGACGTATCAGGTCCGGCTGAAGGCCGCGGGAAAGACGCTCACGCAGCCCCTCGAGCTACGGGCCGATCCCCGGCTCAAGGCGACCGCCGCCGACTACCAGAAGCAGTTCGACCTGCAGATGAAGATCCGCGACAAGGTGAGCGAGGCCCACGACGCGATCGCGCGCATCCGGGCCGTGCGCGACCAGGTGGGCTCGGCGGTGGAAAGGGCGAAGGGCATCCCCGACGAGAAGGCGATCTCCGACGCCGCCGACGCGTTCAAGAAGAAGCTGACCGGCGTGGAGGAGGCTCTCTACCAGACGAAGAACCAGAGCAGCCAGGATCCCTTGAACTTCCCGATCCGCCTGAACAACAAGCTCGCCTCGCTCGCCTCCGTGGTGGGCAGCGCGGCCGCGGCGCCCACCGACCAGTCGTACGCGGTCTACGACGAGCTCTCGAAGAAGATCGACGCGGAGCTCGCGACGTTGAAGACGGTGCTCGACCAGGACCTTCCCGCGTTCAACCAGCTCGTCCGGGACAAGAACGTGCTCGCGGTCAAGGTCCCGCAGTAGAGCCCCTCGACAAGAACGTGCTCGCGGCCAAGGCCCCGGAGTAGAGCCCCCGTCCGGACCGAGCCGTGGGATCCGACTGCGTCGAACCCGGCCCGGACGGGGAGGTGCTTCGAGATACCCGGTCGCGGCGTTCCCCGGGATCAGTTACCGGTGCACTGCGCAGGCACGCTGAAGTCGGCCTTGACGTTCACGTCGTTGTGGTTCTTCCCGTCGTCGGCGTTGACGCCCATTCCCCGCTTCGCGAATGCCTTCCAGATCAGGCACTGGTTGGCGCCGCCGTTGTCGTTCTGGTCGGCGAGCAGGATCGCATCGCGCGCGTCGAGGAACGTGGGGTTGCAGGGCTGGAGCTTGAGGCCGTCCATCACGAGCTGCAAGGCGCCGATGTTGCCGGCCGGGCTCTGGGCATCGTAGAAGTTGGGCTCGAAGCCCTTGTCGTTGACGAGGTTCCAGTACATGTCCCACAGCGCCGACGTCCATATCTCGCCGACGAAGTGGACCTCGCCTCCAGTCTGGGGCAGGTTCGCGTAGGTCAGAGGGTTGACGGCCAGGTCCGGCGAGTAGGGGAAGTGCCGAATTCCCGGCCCGTCCGGCGGTTGGAAGGCCACATAGGTGGCCAGCCCCCGCGTCCCTTCCTTGCTCTCGCTTCCTGACTTCGCGGTCAGGGCAAGCCCCCAGAAGTCGCTCCAGCCTTCGCCCATGCCTCCGCTCTGGATGCCGTCGAGACAGGTCACGTTCGCGGGGCCGCCGGTCAGGCGGTTGGAGACGCCGTGGCCGTACTCGTGGGTCATGATGCCATCGTCCATCGCGCTGTCGCGGTCCGCGGGCGCGTTGATGTTCCTCTTCACGGTAGCGTTGACGCCGGGGAGGGCGCCCCGGATGAGTTCGCCGTCCGCCTTGGCCACCATCACGGAGGGGACCGTGATGTCGCCCCCGGTGCCGTCGTCGCCCGGTGAGAACGGCGGGGTGGTGACGTTGTTCACGATGATGACCGCTCGCGCTCCCGCGGCCTGCGCGTTGCGCACCTTGGTGACGAACGTGCACGTGCCGCGGTACACGAGGGCGATGTTGCCGTTGAGCGCGGGCGCGTTAGTGAGGACCTCGCAACCGTTGTCCGTGGGGGCAGTGGAGTCGACGACCAGGACCACATTGCCGGCGACCCCGGTGAAGTCGGGTCTCGGGCCGAAACCCGCCGAGGCCGCCGTATAGCTGCCGGCGATGCTCGGAGGAGAGTTCACTACCACGAGGGAATCGATGGGGGGCCTCCAGGTGTACATCTGCATTCGCGGCGCGAAACCGTCGGGAGGGGTCGCGAAGTTGGCGTTGTTGAAGCCCGAGCCGTCCTGGGCGTCGGCGTTGACGGGGTCGCCCCCGCCGTTCCTTGCGCGCCCGTAGTTGTTCTGCTGGAAATTGCCGTTCTGCTCGTCGAACCCGTACTGGTAGTGGATGTCGTGGAGGATGTTGTTCCAGTAGAAGAGGTTCGTGATCGAGGCCGGACGGTACGTCGAGGGGTCCTTGGTGTCGTCGAAGGGGAAGTCGAACTTCAGGGCGGCGCCCCCGTCGGGGCTGAACCCGCCCGTGTTGTTGGCGTCGATGTCTTCCTGGGCGCGGACGTTGTTCCCGCGCGTGAGTGTCGACTCCGCTCCGGGGGCGCCGTTGGTGTCGTGCCAGCCGAAGGGCGAAGCCACGGGGTCGGCCGGGTTCTTCACGAGCGTGCGCTTACCGTCGCTCGGGCTCTCGAGCGGCAGGGCGAGCACGCGGTACGAGTCGTTGGCGATCCAGTCCGCTTTCTCGAGCAGGACGCCCGTGTCCGCGTCCACCCAGGCGTTCCACCAGTGCTGCTGGTCCGGCGTGCGCAGCCGGACCTCCCAGGCGAGCCGCAGCTGGACGTCGCCCACGGCGTAGTAGACGACGCGCGCGGGGATCGGCTCGATCGAGAGATCGGGGTTGACGTACTCGTGGCGGGCCGACCGGGTCTCGCCGCCGGCCGGCGCGAGGCTGCCCGTGGTCGAGAGGCCGAGCTGCCGGGCGGCGGCGAGGATGGCGTCGGGAGCCGAGAGGCTCGGCGCGCGGGCATTGACCTTCGCCGCCGCGTCCGTCACGAGCCTTCACACCCGGTTGATGACGCGGCCGTCGCCGGCGATGTTGATGGTGAGGTTGGCATTCGCGATCTCGAGGCCCCCCGTCCTCTGACGGAGGTTTATGTGTGTCGTCCGGTTGTGGCTGCTGAGGGTGCGGC
>JBKPBQ010000479.1:0-6438 GCA_046726955.1 Acidobacteriota bacterium | reverse complement strand
GAACAAGAAGAAGACGACGGAGCGGCTGGAGCTCAGCAAGTACTGCCGCTTCTGCCGCAAGCACACGGCGCATAAGGAAACGAAGGGAGGGGAAGACAGCTGCGAGCGAAGCGGGATTCACTCCCGCGGAGCGAGCGGGGGGTCAGGGGGGGGCGGCGCAGCACCCCCCTGCTTATCGAAGGCCAGTAGCTCAATTGGTGGAGCACCGGTCTCCAAAACCGGGGGTTGGGGGTTCGAGTCCCTCCTGGCCTGCCACTCGGGCCACCGCCGAAAAGGCTTCTGACTGGAGTCGATGAAGATGGCCGTCGCTGAAGACGAAAAGGTAGAGAAGGCCGAGAAGGCCGAGAAGAGGGCCGAGAAGGCCGCGCGGTCGGAGTCTCGCTCCGGCTCGGGCGAGCCGGGGCCCCTCGCTCAGGCCATCGGCTGGCTCCCGAGCAAGTGGCGCCAGCTTCGGACGTTCCTGTCCGAGGTGCGCTCCGAGCTCAAGAAAGTGACCTGGCCCGGCCGCAAGGAGGTCTACTCCACGACGGTCGTGGTGATGGCGACCACGGTCTTCTTCGGGTTCTACCTCTGGGGTCTGGACATCATGTTCTCGCGCGTCCTGTCGCAGGTGCTGAAGAGGTAAGTAACGTTGAACGCCACCGTCACGTCCAAGCAGTGGTACATCGTCCACACCTACTCGGGGTTCGAGAAGAAGGTGTCCGAGAGCCTTCTCCAGCGGGCGAAGGCCTACGGGCTCGAGGACCAGATCGGCCGCATCGAGATCCCGACCGAAGAGGTCGTGGAGATGAAGGCGGGCAAGAAGGTCCAGACCGCGACCCGCTTCTTCCCCGGCTACATCCTGGTCGAGATCGAGACCGAGGAAGGAGGGGACGGGAAGAAGATCCCGGACTCGACCTGGCACCTCGTGAAGAACACGCCCAAGGTCACGGGCTTCGTGGGCTCCGGCAACCGGCCCGTCCCCCTCTCGCAGGAGGAGGCGGACCAGATCTTCAACCAGGTCAAGGAGTCGATCGAGAAGCCGAAGCCGAAGTACACGTTCGAGCGCGGCGAGGGCGTCCGCATCATCGACGGCCCGTTCTCGAACTTCCAGGGGGTGGTGGAGGAGGTCAACCTCGACCGCAACACCCTGAAGGTCATGGTCACCATCTTCGGCCGGTCGACGCCGGTGGAGCTGGACTTCCTGCAAGTGGAGAAGCTGTAAGCAATGAAGAAGGTGGTCGGACAGATCAAGCTGCAGATCCCCGCGGGGAAGGCGACGCCCGCGCCGCCCGTGGGCCCCGCCCTCGGCCAGGCCGGGGTCAACATCATGGACTTCTGCAAGGCCTTCAACGCGAAGACGGCCAAGGACGAGGGCCTGATCATCCCCGTGGTGATCACGGTCTACGCCGACCGCTCCTACACGTTCATCACGAAGACGCCGCCGGTGGCCGTGCTCATCAAGCGCGAGGCGGGGATCGCCAAGGGAAGCGGCGAGCCGAACAAGACGAAGGTCGGCAAGATCACGATGAAGCAGGTCGAGGCCATCGCGAAGCTCAAGATGCCCGACCTCACCGCCGCGGACCTGAAGGCCGCGATCAACACCGTGCTCGGTACGGCCCGGAGCATGGGCGTGGAGGTCGGATAGCCGAGTGGGCGTGAACGAACCACTGCTCGGGGAGTCGGCCGAGACGGTGGGAGGGAGAAGCGGGCCGCGGAGGACGATCGCGGCGGGTCGCCGATCACCGAAGGAGAGAGATGAGACGAGTCGGAAAGAACTACAAGAAGGCCAAGGAGGCGGCGGCCCAGAAGCCGCACTACCCGCTGCCGGAGGCGGTGGCCACGGTCACGAAGACCGCGTTCGCCAAGTTCGACGAGACGGTGGAGGTGGCGGTGCGCCTGGGCGTGGACCCCAAGCACGCCGACCAGATGGTGCGCGGCACCGTCATCCTGCCCCACGGCCTCGGAGGCAAGACCAAGCGCGTGCTCGTGATCGCGTCCGGTGAGAAACTGAAGGAAGCCCAGGACGCGGGGGCCGACTTCGTGGGCGGCGAGGACATGGTCGCCAAGATCCAGCAGGAGAACTGGCTGGACTACGACGCGATCGTGGCCACTCCCGAGATGATGAAGTCCGTGGGACGCCTGGGGAAGGTGCTGGGGCCCCGCGGCCTCATGCCGAACCCGAAGACGGGCACCGTCACCTTCGAGGTGGGCAAGGCGGTCAAGGAGATCAAGGCGGGCAAGGTCGAGTACCGGGTGGACAAGACGGCGATCATCCACGCCCCCATCGGCAAGGTCTCGTTCGGGCCGGACAAGCTGCTGGACAACGCCAAGACGCTCATCGACAGCGTGATCAAGGCGAAGCCGGCGGCGGCCAAGGGCAAGTACGTGAGGTCGATCGCGCTCTCGTCGACGATGGGTCCCGGCGTCCGAGTGGACCTCACGTCGGTCGAAGACCACGCCTAACGGGAAGAGGACATGAATCGCACGGAAAAGCAGGAACTGATCGACGAGCTCCACGGCGAGTTCAAGGCCTCTGCCCACGCGGTGCTCGTGGACTTCAAGGGACTCAGCGTCCCCGCGGTCACCGAGTTCCGCCGGAAGGTGAAGCAGGCGGGCTCGCGCTACCGGGTGGTGAAGAACTCCCTGGCCCTCCGGGCGGTGAAGGACACGCCGCTCGAAAAGCTCCAGGCGAAGTTCGAGGGGACGACAGGCATCGCCTACACGGGAGACGACCCGGTGGCGCTGGCCAAGGTCCTCGTGGACTTCGCCAAGGACCATCCGGCGCTGTCCTTGAAGGGCGGCCTGGTGTCGGGCACGGACGTCCTGGACGCGGCGGGGGTGAAGGCCCTCTCCACGATGCCGGGCCTGCCCGAGCTGCGGGCGAAGCTGCTGGGCCTGCTGCAGGCCCCGGCCACGCAGCTCGTGAGGCTCCTGGGCACGCCGGCCACGCAGACGGTGCGGGTGCTGAAGGCGCACCAGGACAAGCTCGAGGGCAAGGAGCTTTCATAGGGACGGAAGAAATCGTATCGGGCGGTTATCGAGAGAGGAAGAAGGGAACTGACAGATGGCTGACATTCAGGCGATCGCGAACGACTTGAGCTCCCTCACCGTGATGCAGGTGGCTGAGCTGGTGAAGACGCTCGAGGCGAAGTGGGGAGTTTCGGCGGCGGCCGCGGCTCCGGTGATGGTGGCGGCGGCGGGCGGGGCTGCGCCCGGCGCGGCGGCGGCGGCCGAGGAGCAGACCGAGTTCGCGGTTCACCTCACGAGCGCCGGCGACAAGAAGATCAACGTCATCAAGGTCGTGCGCGAGGTGACGAGCCTCGGCCTCAAGGAGGCCAAGGACCTCGTGGACGGGGCGCCCAAGGTCGTGAAGGAGGGCGTGTCCAAGGAAGAGGCGGCGACGATCAAGAAGAAGTTCGAGGAAGTGGGGGCGACGGTCGAGATCAAGTAGCCGTTCCTGCGAGCGAGCACGAACGGTTGATCTCAGGGCCTCTCTCACGAACGGACGCGAGCTCCGAAGGGATGTGTGTCTCCTCGGGGCGCGTCCTCATTTATGGGGCGGATAGCGCCCCTCTAGGTGGCTGAAGGATGTACACGGCTACGAAGAACGTCTATCGCGACCGGATCGATTTCGCGAAGATCAAGACCTCGATCCCGATCCCGAACCTGATCGAGATCCAGAAGAACTCCTACGAGCGCTTCCTGCAGATGCGCGTGCTCCCCCAGGACCGGGAGGACGCAGGGCTGCAGTCGGTGTTCAAGAGCGTCTTCCCGATCACCGACCTCCGCGAGAACTGCTCGCTGGAGTTCGTGGACTACTCGATCGGGAACTGGGAGTGCAAGTGCGGGCGGCTCGTGGGCCTCGACAAGCTCGGGCGGCCCTGCACCTTCTGCGGGGCCACGATCATCACGGACCCCCGCGGCGACCGCGAGGTGCACTGCGCGAAGTGCGGTCACCTCAACGAGAACAAGCCCGTCGCCTGCGAGACCTGCGACGAGCCGGTGGGCCTCAAGCTGAAGTACGACGTGGACGAGTGCCAGGAGCGCGGGATGACGTTCGCGGTCCCCCTCAAGGTCACGATCCGCCTCGTCGTGTGGGACAAGGACCCAGAGACCCAGGCCAAGACCATCCGCGACATCAAGGAGCAGGAGGTCTACTTCGGGGACATCCCGCTCATGACGGAGAACGGCACCTTCATCATCAACGGCACGGAGCGGGTCATCGTGAGCCAGCTCCACCGCTCGCCGGGGGTCTTCTTCTCCCAGCCCGACAAGGGGCTCTTCGCGGCCCAGATCATCCCCTACCGCGGGAGCTGGGTGGAGTTCGAGTACGACTCGAAGAACCTGCTCCACGTGCGCATCGACCGGAAGAGGAAGTTCCTCTCCACGGTCTTCCTGCGCGCGCTCGGCCTCAAGAGCGACGCGGACATCCTGAAGCGCTTCTACAAGTGGGACAAGATCCTCGTCCGCGAGGGCAAGCTCTACTGGAAGACGAGCGACAACCTGGTCGGCCAGAAGCTCAGCAAGACGATCCACGGCGCCAAGGACGCCTCCGGCCGGCGCGACGAGCTCGTGCACGCCGGCAAGAAGATCACCTCCGCCCACGTGGCCGAGCTCGTGAAGCTCGACGTGCAGGACATCGAGATCACCGAGGCGGACCTCGAGGGCGCCTTCAGCATCGCCGACATCGTGGACCCCAAGACGGGCGAGGTCGTGCTCGAGGGCAACGAGCCGCTCTCCCCCCGCGTCCTCTCCGTCATCCAGGCCGCGGAGAGCCAGATCAGCTCGTTCGAGGTGTTCTTCCCCGAGCGCGACGACATCGGGCTGATGCTGTCGATGACGGTCAAGAAGGACACGATCAAGACCACGGAAGAGGCGCTCATCGAGATCTACCGCCGCATGCGGCCGGGCGATCCCCCGACCCTCGACTCCTCGAAGAACCTCTTCGACGGGATGTTCCTGAACCCGCAGAAGTACGACTTCTCGCGGGTGGGTCGCCTCAAGCTCAACACCAAGCTCGGCCGCTCTACGCCGCTCTCCGACAAGATCCTCCACCTCGACGACATCACGGCGGTGATCGCGTTCCTGCTCAAGCTGCGCCGGAGTCCCCTCGAGGTCGACGACATCGACCATCTCGGCAACCGCCGCGTGCGCAGCGTGGGCGAGCTGCTCGAGAACCAGTTCCGCATCGGCCTCGTGCGCATGGAGCGCGCGATCAAGGAAAAGATGAGCGTCTACCAGGAGATGGCGACCGCCATGCCCCACGACCTCATCAACGCCAAGCCGGTCATGGCGTCCATCCGCGAGTTCTTCGGATCATCGCAGCTCTCGCAGTTCATGGACCAGACGAACCCGCTCTCGGAGATCACGCACAAGAGGCGGCTCTCGGCCCTGGGGCCCGGCGGCCTCAGCCGTGAGCGCGCGGGGTTCGAGGTGCGCGACGTCCACCCTACGCACTACGGCCGCATCTGCCCGATCGAGACGCCGGAAGGTCCGAACATCGGGCTCATCAGCAGCCTCTCCTGCTTCGCCCGCATCAACGAGTTCGGGTTCATCGAGAGCCCCTACCGGAAGGTGAAGAGCGGGCACGTGCTCGACTACTACCAGGTCCTCGACGCCGGGGAGTCCCCCTACAAGGTCGGGGACATCGTCGAGAGGGACGAGATGGAGCGGGAGAACGCCGCGGTCAAGGCCAAGAAGAAGAAGCCGGCCGAGATCGAGCCCTACTGCTTCTACCTGTCCGCCTGGGAAGAGGACAAGTACGTGATCGCCCAGGCCAACATCAAGCTCGGGGAAGACGGCTCCATCGTCGAGGAGCGCGTCTCCGCGCGGAAGACCGGCAACTTCATCCTCTCCAAGCGCGAGGAGGTGGAGTACGTCGACGTCTCGCCGAAGCAGCTCGTGTCCGTGGCCGCGTCGCTCATCCCCTTCCTGGAGAACGACGACGCCAACCGCGCGCTCATGGGCTCGAACATGCAGCGGCAGGCGGTCCCCCTCCTCCGGTCCGAGGCGCCCCTCGTGGGCACGGGCATGGAGCACATCACGGTCAAGGACTCCGGGGCCGCGGTCGTGTGCCGGCGTGCGGGGGTCATCGACTCCGTGGACTCACGCCGGATCATCGTGCGCGTGGAGGCCCAGGACGGCCCGGATAAGGGCAAGGAGATCGGGGCCGACATCTACAACCTGACGAAGTTCAAGTGCTCGAACCAGAACACGAGCATCACCCAGAAGCCGATCGTCAAGGCGGGGCAGCACGTGGCCAAGGGCCAGATCCTCGCCGACGGGCCGTGCACGGACATGGGCGAGTTGGCACTCGGCCGCAACGTGCTCGTGGCCTTCATGCCCTGGCGCGGCTACAACTTCGAGGACGCGATCCTGGTCAGCGAGAAGCTGGTCAAGGAGGACATGTATACCTCGATCCACATCGAGGAGTTCGAGATCGAGGCCCGCGACACC
>JBKPBQ010000478.1:0-12505 GCA_046726955.1 Acidobacteriota bacterium | reverse complement strand
CGCAGCGACTGCACGACCTGCTCGTCGAAGCCGTCCTTCGCCGGCTGCGCCTTCGCGGCGTAGGCGTCGCGCTCCTTCTGCAGCTCGTTGATCCGGCTCTGGAGCTGCTGGCGCTTCTGCTTCTGGGCCTGCAGGTAGGCGAGGGCCTCGGAGTCGGACTTGCTCTGCAAGGGCTTGGGGACGTCCTCCGGCTTCGCCCGCAGCTTCGCGAGCTCGTTCCTCTGCGCGACCGGGGCCATGTCCACGAGGTCCTTGTCGGCCAGGACCTCCGCCTTCGCGTAGTAGGAGGCCGCCTCCGCCGCCATCGCCGCGGGCATCGCCGCGCGCGCGTCCAGCCGGCGGCCGGCCGCCTTCTGCTCCTCGACGCTCCCCGCCGCGACCACGGTCGCGGTGAGCTCGGCGTTCAGCCGCGCGAGCTCCGCGTCCACCGGCGTCACCATCGCGGGCATCCCGCCCTGGCTGTCGATGCGAGCGTAGTGCCCGGCTCCGAGCTTCGCGATCTCCGTCCACACGCGCGCAGTCTCCGGATCCGCGCCGCACTGCACGGTCTCCACCGCGATCCCCCGCTGGCGCGCCTCCGCCACGTGGCGGTGGTAGTCGTAGCCGTCCTGGTAGTCCATGTGGGGCGGCGCGTCGCCGACGAGGAAGATGACCTGCATGCCCGCGTGACGCGACCACGAGACCTTGTTGACGGCGTCGGACATCGCGGCCGAGACGTGCTCGGGAGCGTCGCCCCCGCCCGAGGCCTGGAAGCTCATCAGGTTCTGGTAGACCTGGTCCATGTCCCCGGTGAGGTCGAAGACGCGGGTGACGTACGCGTCGCCGATGTCGCGGAAGGCGACGAGCGCGATGCGGAGGTCGGGACGGGGCCGCCCTTCCCCGATCCGGCGCGCGATCGACCAGATCCGCCGCTTGGCGCCGTCGATGAGGCCGCCCATGCTGCCGGTGGTGTCGAGGACGAACGCGACCTCGACGCGCGGGGCAGTGGCGCTCACGGCGGTGGTACGCGCCGGTGTGACGGCGCTCACGGGGGCGGGAGCCACCAGGAAGAGAAGAGCGGCGATCGCGTTCATTTCAAACCTCCTACGCGAGAGATACCGGGCCCGATGGGGGCCTATTCCGGCGGCCTTTGCGCCGGCGGAGGCCAGGGCGTACGCTCCCGGACATGGCGCGCCGGATCGACCTCAACGCGGACATGGGCGAAGGCTTCGGGGCCTGGACGATGGGGGCCGACCAGGAGCTGCTGGGCCTCGTGACGTCCGCCAACGTGGCCTGCGGCTTCCACGCCGGCGATCCCGCCGTGATCGACCGGACGGTGGGCCTCGCGATCCGGGCAGGCGTGGCCCTGGGCGCGCACCCGAGCCACTTCGACGTGCGGGGCTTCGGCCGCCGCGAGATCCAGGCGTCTCCGGCCGAGGTGGAGCAGGACGTCCTCTACCAGGTGGGCGCGCTACAGGCGTTCGCGCGCAGCCACGGCGGCGCCCTCGTCCACGTGAAGCCGCACGGCGCGCTCTACAACCAGGCCGCCCGCGACGAGACGCTGTCGCGAGCGATCGCCCGCGGGGTGGCGCGGGCGGGGAAGGACCTCGTGTTCGTCGGCCTCGCTTCCTCCGCCGCGATGCGACGCGCGGCCGAGGCCGAAGGGCTGCGCTTCGCCGCCGAGGCGTTCGCCGACCGCGCCTACTCCGGTGACGGGCACCTCGTGCCCCGCTCGGTCGCCGGGTCCGTTCACGCGGACCCGGAGCGCGCCGCGGCCCAGGCGGTCGAGATCGCGCGCCACGGCTCGGTCACCGCTGCCGACGGGGCGCGCATCGCCCTCGAGGCGGATACGATCTGCCTCCACGGCGACAATCCGAACGCGGTCGAGATCGCGCGCGCGGTCCGCCGCGCGCTCGAAGCGGCCGGCGTCGCGGTCAAGCCACTCGGCGCTTGACGTACCCGCGGGTCCTCGCCGTCGGCGACGCGGCGGTCACGGTGGAGCTCGGGGCCACGATCGACGCCGATCTGGCCCGGAGGGTGCGCGCGCTCGATCGGGCGCTCCTCCGCGAGCCCTTCGGGGGGTTCCGCGAGGCGGTGCCGACATACCGCTCGCTCCTCGTGACGTACGACCCCGCGCGCATCCGCTTCGCGGACGTGCGCGCCGACCTCCTCGCCCGCGCCGCCGCCCCCGAAGCTCCCGAGGAGCCGGGCCGCCTCCACCGTATTCCCGTCGTCTACGGGGGCGAAGCAGGACCCGATCTCCCCAACGTCGCGCGGGCCCTGCGTCTGTCGGAAGCCGAGGTCGTCGCGCAGCACACCTCCGTCGAGTACACGGCCTTCATGCTCGGGTTCCGGCCGGGCTTCGCCTACCTGGGGATCCTTCCCGAATCGCTCGCGCTCCCGCGGCTCGCGACGCCGCGTGTGCGCGTGCCCGCGGGCTCGGTCGGCATCGCGGGACGGCAGACGGGCATCTACCCCGTCGTCTCCCCGGGCGGCTGGCGGCTCCTCGGCCGGACCACGTTCACGACGTACGATCCGTTCGGCGATCCGCCGTCCATCCTCGCCCCGGGCGACCGCGTGCGGTTCGAGCCGGTGGACGCCCTCGAGGAGCCGGAGCCGCGACGCGGCGCGGCTCCTGCAGGCCCGCCCGCCCTCGAGGTGCTCGAGCCGGGACTGCTCACCACCGTCCAGGACCTCGGTCGGCACGGCCAGCGCCGGTTCGGGGTGGCCCAGTCGGGCGCCGCGGACGCCGCCGCTCACGCTGCCGCGAACGAGCGGCTCGGGAACGAGCGCGGAGCCGCCGCGCTCGAGTGCTCGATGGCGGGACCGTCGCTGCGCTTCCTCCGTGTGATGCGCTTCGCGATCGAAGGCGCGGACCTCGGAGCCGTGCTCCGGCGGGCCGACCTCGGCGACTGGCCGGTGCCCCTGGGCACTCCCGTCCTCGCGCGCCCGGGCAACGTGCTCGTCTTCACTGCGAGACGGGCGGGAGCGCGGGCCTCGGTGGCATTCGCGGGCGGAATCGACGTGCCCGTCGTGGCCGGATCGAGGGCAACCGACTTGGCGAGCGGCTTCGGAGGATTCGAAGGACGGGCCTTGAAAAGCGGCGACCCTCTGGCCGTCGGTCTTCCCCGCGAGCCGCCGGCGTCGCCAGACCTGCCGTGGAAGGCGCCGTCGGCTCGAGCGTTGATTCGCGTCGTCCTCGGCCCCCAGTACGATCTGTTTCCGCCGGGCGAGGTGGAGCGCTTCCTGCGCGAGACGTTCCGCGTCGGCCCGACGTCCGACCGCACCGGATGCCGCCTCGAAGGCGCCCGCCTCGCCGCCCGGGAAAGCGAGATCACGAGCGACGGCATGGTGCCGGGCTCGATCCAGGTGCCGCCGGACGGCAAGCCTATCGTGATGCTTGCCGACGGGCCGACGACCGGCGGCTATCCCAAGATCGCCACGGTCGTCACCGCCGACCTCCCGCGGCTGGCCCAGCTCGTTCCCGGCGAGGGCGAGGTGCGCTTCTCGGCGGTCAGCGTCGAGGATGCGCAGCGGGGGTGAGCCTCTCCGGGCTTGGATGGGGCCCGAAACATCGATAAGCTCGGGTCATGGACGAGCGTCCCCCGTACCGGGGGGCGATGCTCCTCGCCTCCCTTGCCGCCCTTTCGTGCCTCTTCGCCGCGTCCGCGGACGCGGCGGGCTCCGCGCGGCTGCGCGCGCGAAGGACCGCGCGCGCGTCCGTGGCCGCCCCCAACGGCTGCCTGAGCGCGGTCGTCGCCACCGCAGGCGGATCGACCACCGTTTGCCCGTCGGCCGGGTGTACGGGGGGAACGGTGACGGAGAGCCACGACGCCGAGGTCGCGGCCTCGCTCCAGTGGGGGTTCCGCTCGATCGCCGGGGGGCACATCGCGGCCATCTCCGGGCAGACGGGGACGAGCTACCTCATCCGGGGGACGGATTTCCCCGGCGCCGGCACGTACCGGCTCGTGGTCGTGGCGACACCGTCCTGCGGTCCGGCGGTCATCTCGAACGAGATCCTGATCAACGTGGTCCCGCAGGCGACACCCGGCGCCGTCCGCTACCTCACCGTGACCTCCAAGGACCAGAGGAACGTCCTCAACTGGCTGAACCCGCCGGTCTCCGACAACGTGACGATCCGGTACCGCGAAGACATCGAAAACTGCGTCTTCCCTTCGCAGCCGCTGGGCGGCGACGGATCGTTCCTCGCCGCCGTCGTGCCCGCGGACGCGGGAAAGCCGGCCTCCTTCACGCACGACCGGCTCTTCAACGGCCACAAGTACTGCTACACGCTCTGGGTGGACGAGCAGGACCAGTTCTCCACCGGGCAGTCCAACTGGGGACGGCCGTTCTCCACGGCGGGGCTCGTGAAGTGGGCGTTCAACCTCGGCATCTTCTCCATGGTGTCTCCCGGGAACGGGTCGGGCGTCCTGCACATGGTCGCCAACGACAACTCGCTGCACAGTGTCGTCAAGGGCGACGGACCGACGGGCGGCCAGTGGCCCACGTCGCCCGTCCCCTGGACGCCGCAATCGATGATGGGGCCGTCGCAGGGACGGCCTTCCGGCGTCGACGTCCCGATCGGCACGGCCAGGCCCGCGATCGTCCTGAGCTCGCAGGACGGCCACGTCTACGTGTTCGACGCGAAGACGGGAGCGCCAGGATGGAGCCCCTCCTCGCCGCTCCTCGGGCCGAGCGTCGTCGCCCACCCGTCGGGCGTCTTCACGGAGTTCGGCGGGACGCGGGACCTCATCTTCGTGGGGTCGCGCGACCCCGCGGGCAGCCGCTTCTACGCGCTGCGCTTGTCGGACGGAGCGTTCGCGTCCCCGGGGTGGACGATGGACGGCGGCGTCTTCGGGAAGATCGGGCCCATCAACGGACAGGCGGCGGTCGACCAGGCGAAGCGTCGCGTCTACTTCGCCTCGCGGGCCTTCGACACGCTGCTCAACGCGAACACGGTCTGGTGCGTGGACCTCGAGACGGGCTTCGAGGACTGGGCCGCCCCGGTCGGCGATGTGGACACGGGGGTCACCGTCTTCGGCGACCGGCTCTACGTGGGCACGAATGCGGGCGAGGTCAAGGCCATCGACACGAGGCCAGGCCAGGAGGGGAATACCGTTTGGTCGTTCCCGATCCCCGCGCCCGAAGGCAACGTCAAGGGCTACGTCGCCGTGGACCGGATCACCGGCGACGCGTTCTTCTCGACCGCGGGACGGTTGTGGGCGCTCACCTCAGAGGGGACGCCCCGGTGGACACCGGCCTACCGCGAGCTGCCGTCGCCCTCGACACCGGTCTTCGCGCCGCAGGACTCCTGGGTCTACGTGGGCGGGGGCGACGGGCTGCTCCACCGCTTCTCCGTCTCGACGGGCGAGGAGGACCTGATCGCGCCTTTCCCGATCGACCTGAGCGAAGGTGGAGGTGTCGGGAGCCCCACCTTCGACCTCGTGGCGGGCTTCGTCTACGTGGGCACCGAGGCCGGGCTCGTCTACGCGATAAAGCTTCCGTAATCGTACGGCGAGGCGCGGCGCGCGCGCCTTTCGTCACACGACTTCCGGTACGCAGCCCTACGGGTTCCGCACGCAGTCGTTCGTGACGGCGATGCGGGCGCCCCCGTCCACCATCGCGAAGTCGCTGGGCTTGATGGAGTCGAGGTCGCGCGAGCCCAGCAGGCCCTCCCACTTCGCCCGCGTCGAGCGGTCGCTGCGGGCGGTGAGGGCGACGTTGCCGCCGTCGGCGAGGAGCATCCCGTACTTCTGCATGGCCCGCGCCACCACGCGCGCGCCGGCGGTGGGAAGACGATCGAGGGGGAAGTCGGCGCGCAGCCGAAGCCGCGTGCCGTAGGGCGGCGCGTCGCGCGGGCCCGTGGGTGACCCCACGTGCGTCGCGGGGTGGACGTACTCGCCGCGGCGGATCCGTGCGTTGGGAAGGATGAAACGGATCGCGTGGTCCACGGTGCCCGCAGCCACTTCGTCGGCCGTGAAGAGGAGCGGGGCGATCGGATAGCCGGCCGCGTCCGCGCTCGTGCACTGCTCGCCTCGCCCGCTCGGCGGGTAAAGCCGCGACATGTCCCAGACCGCGAGGCATCCCCCGCGGAAATGGCCGTTGCGGATGTCCGCGCGCCACATCTCGAAGAGCTTCTGGCGCGACCGGTCCACCACGATCAAGTGGCAGTCGCCATCGTTCGTGCACTCGTAGCCGGTCTCCTCCTCGAGCGCTCCGCCCGGGGGGATGGGCACGGGGTCGACGTCGCAGTCGGGACGAAAGTGGTCGGACGTCGGCTCGAACGACTGCAGCGGGGTGCCCGCCGGCGCCTCCACCACCTCGAGCGAGAAGTCGATCTGCAGCCGTCCCAGCCCGAAGCCGACGCGATCGAGGAAGGCGATGACCGCGGCCGACTCGCGGTCGAGTGCTGCGTTCGAGACGTCCTGGTACCAGGGCGCGCCCGCGGGGAAGAACCGCGCCGCCGGGCTCCCGGGCGTGGGAGTGGGCGACGCCGCCTCGGGACCGTTGCCTGCGCACGCGAGAACGACGAGGACGAGCGTGGCCAGCGAGGACGCGGCCACGCGCATGAGTGCCTGCCTTCGGATCATCACGGCCTCCTGGCGCCAGTCTAGCCCCAGGCTCTGCGGACCGGCGAGCGGAAAAACGGGCGGGCGCCGATCGGTGCGACGCTACAATCGAGCCGATGCGCCGGAAGTTCCTGGGCGGCCTCCTGGCACTCGGGGCCGCCCGGCCTTTCCGCACGTCTGCCGCCGGGCGTCCAGCCGCGTCGCCGCCACGGGTGAATGCGGCCCGGCTGCGCGCACGTCTGGAGGCGCTCTCGGTGTTCGGCCGGCCCCCGGGCGGCACCTTCGAGGACGGCGTCAGCCGCACTGCGTTCTCCGACGCGGACGTGGCGGGACGGGCCTACGTCATCGGCGAGATGCGCGCGCTCGGGCTCGAGCCCAAGGTCGATCCGGCAGGGAACATCCGCGGAGTGCGCGCGGGGGCCGGGGCCGGCCTCGCCCCCATCCTCTTCGGGTCGCACGTCGACTCGGTGCGCGGCGGCGGGAACTTCGACGGCGACGTGGGCTCTATGGGCGCCCTCGAGGTCGTGGCCACGCTGCGTGAGAGCGGGATCGTGACGCGGCATCCGCTGGAGGTCGTCATCTGGGCCGCCGAGGAGTCGAGCTTCGGAAGCGGGCTCCACGGAAGCCGCATGGCCGCCGGGCAGATCGAGTCCGGGGAGTGGGACCGCGTGGACAACGGCCTGCGCAAGGCCGACGCGTTGCGCCGCATCGGCGGCGACCCCGACCGCATCGCCGAGGCGCGGCGCGCGCACGGCTCATTCCACGCCTACCTCGAGCTGCACGTGGAGCAGGGCGGACGTCTCGACCGCGCGGAGATCCCCATCGGCGTTGTCGAGGGCATCGTCACCATCGACGACTACGACGTGACCGTCGTCGGCTTCGCCAACCACGCGGGCACGACGCCGATGCCCGACCGCAAGGACGCGCTCGTGACCGCGTCGCGCCTCGTCCTCGCCGTGCGGGAGATCGCGACCGCGGAGGCCGGGGCACAGGTGGGCACGGTGGGCCGGCTCGAGGTCTCCCCCGGCGCCCCCAACGTGGTGCCGGGACGAGTGGAGATGACGGTGGAGTTCCGCGACCTCTCGGGAGACACCGTGGACAGGCTGGGCGCCGCGCTGCGGCGGCGCGCCGCGGAGATCGCCGCGGACACGAAGACGCCGATCGAGATCGTGCTCACGGGCCGGCACGAGGGCGCGCGCACGGACGCGGCCATCCAGTCCGCGATCGAGCGGGCGGCGCGGGCCCGCGGCCTCCGCACCATGCGCCTGCCCAGCGGCGCCGGCCACGACGCGCAGATGATGGCGCGGCTCGGCCCCATCGGCATGATCTTCGTGCCGAGCGTGGGCGGGGTCAGCCATTCGCCGCGCGAGCTCTCGCGCTTCGAGGACTGCGCGCAGGGAGCGGACGTGCTGCTGGGAACGATCCTGGAGCTGGACACGCTGGAGAAGATCGCGTGAGGGGGCACGGCAGTCGGGAACGGGTCTGGGTCGGGGCGTCGCTGGCGGGGGTGCTGCTCCTCTTCCCGACCCGCTCCGGTTCCGCCGGCAGCGACGCCGTCAAACCCGGCATCTTCCTCTACGCGGCGCCGGGCGTCGACTCGGGGACCTTCACCGAGTCCGTGGTGCTGATCGTGCGCCACGACGAGGAGGAGGGCTCGCTCGGGCTCATCCTCAACCGCCCGACGCGCTTGAGCGTCCGCGAGGCGATCCCTCCCCTCGGGGAGATGAAGGAGCTGGAGCTCGCGCTCTACTTCGGCGGTCCCGTGCAGCCGGAGGCGATGCTCGCGCTCATGCGAGCGGTAAAGCCGCCCGACGGGGCCCTGCGCGTCCTTCCCGACGTGTACTTCTCCACCGAGATGAAGGCGGTGAAGGAGGCGGCGCGTCGGCCGGACGCGGCGAGCCGGCTGCGCGTGTACGCGGGCTACGCGGGATGGGCACCCGGCCAGCTCGCCGCCGAGATGCGCCAGGGCGCGTGGGTGGTGGCTCCCGGCCGCGCCGCCGCCATCTTCCGCGAGGACCCCTCGACGCTCTGGCCCGAGGTCCACGAGCTGATGAACCGCTCGGAGGCGCGCCTCCTGCCGCTTCAGCCCGCGCGACCCTCCACGAGGAGCTCGAAGCCGGCCGTCGGCGAGCCCAGCGCTCCGAACCAGGCGACACCCTCCGCGACGAGGTCGATCTCGATCAGGTAGCGCCCGGCTTCCCGGGGGACGGCGAGCGTCATCTCCAGGTCGATCACGTCGCGCGGAGCGACGTCGCGGAGGAGCGGCGCCCGCGCGTGGTCGAGCGCGAGGAGCCGCCGCTGGCCGTCGAGCAGGTGGGCGCCCAGCATCACCTGTCCGAGGCCCGGGGGCTGGCTCAGCCAGAGCGTGTTGCCGATGTTCGTGGCCCGGACCTCCACCGCGACGACATCGCCGGCCGCCGCGCTCTCCGGCCCCGTCGGACGCCGGAGCTCGAGCGTCGCGCGGAGCAGGCCGGGGTTGTCGCTCGCGGGCACGTCGTCCGTGACCTCGAGCCCGAGCTCGAGCGGACGCGATCCGCGCTGCTCGAACCAGCAGACGTGCTCCTTCACGAGGTCGAGCTTCAGCGAGTAGTGGCCCGGCTCCAGCGGCGCCGCCACGGCCGCGGTCATCTCGAGCGCGCTTCCGGGCTCGACGTCCCGGGGCAGCGGCTGGTGCAGGAGATCGCGCGTGTGCATCCGGCCGTGCGCGTCCATCACGTGGCCGGCGAGGCTCACCGTGCCCGGCCTCGGCTCCGGCGCGTGCCGCCAGGTCTCGGTGCCCTCGTTCGTCAATCGGACGGGGAAGAAGATGCGTGTCCCGGCCGCGCCGCGCAGCGGGCCGGCGGCCTCCAGCCGGGCGCGCAGCGAATCGGCAGACGCGCCGCCCTGCACGTGGAGCGTGCGCTCGACGACGGGCGAGCCGGCTTGAGAGAACCACATGACGTGCTCGTCGACGAGGTCGAGCCGGATCGTGTGACGGCCTCCCTCGGCGGGAAGCGGGACCTCCGCGACGACCTCGACCGCCTCGCCCGGCGCCACTCCCCGCGGAAGAGGCGTCCGGAAGAACCCGTGGCGGACGATGCGTCCCTCGCCGTCCAGGAGGTGGCCCGACAGCATCACGTACCCGCCGGCCGCGTCCGGCTCGTGCCTCCAGAGCGTGTCACCCTCGTTGCGCACGCGCACCACGAGGGGGAGAAGTGCACCCGCCTCGCCGTGCAGCTCGCCCGCGGGAGAGACGATCTCGAGGGCCGCCGCGAGCCTTCCCGGGTTCCGGCTATCGCGCGCCTCCGGGCCCTTCTCGAGCGTGACGAGGAAGAAATTCCGCAAGCTCCTCTGGAGCGTCGCGAGCGGGAAGAGGCCGTGCTCGCCGTCCATGAGGCGCACGTACTCGCCGGCGGAGAGCGAGATCGAGTCGGGATCCGCGTAGGGCTTGAGGCGGACGGCGGTGAAGCCGGCGCGGAGGGCGCGCGTCTCGAGCACGGAGACGTCGAGCTCGCTCTCGAGGACGCCGCAGCGGTCGGTCTCGAACGCCGAGAGCTCGGAGTGCGAGTGCCCCTCTCCCGGCTCCGCGAGCACCGCCCGCCCTCCCGGCCGCAGCACGCGGTGGAACTCGCCGAGCAGCTCCTCGGGGTTGGGAACGTGGTGGAAGGCGTCGAAGCAGGCGATGCGGTCCACGGACTCCGCGGGCAACGGAAGGCGGTGGCCGTCGTAGGGGAGGAAGCGCGGCTCGAGCTCCGCGCGGTGTCGGGGATCGAGGCGGAAGAGCTCCCGTCCCAGCTCGAGCGCGGCGGGGCTCACGTCCACCGCGACGGTGCGGCAGCCCAGGCGGTTCAGGCACGACGAGAGCCAGCAGCTTCCCGCGCCGAAGTCGAGCACGGTCATCCCGAGCCCGATACGGAGCTCCGAGAGCAGAAGCCCCAGACGGTAGAGCATCGCGGGCGCGTCCACGACGCTCGCGAACGGCTTGTCGAGGACGTGGCGCCGCGCGGAGGGCTCGGCGATCACGTCCTTCCAGTAGGCCTCCGCGGCCCGGTTCCACTCCTCCGTGCGGGCGAGGATCTCGGACTCCGAGAGCGCGGGAGCCGCGGCGGGACGAGGCGGCTCCGCGGGCCCCGCCCGCCCGCGGCCGAACAGGCGCGGGAGCTTCACGCCTCGCTCCCGCTGCGAAACGCGACAGTCGTCAGCGCTTCGTCTTCCGGCGCGCCTTCTTGCGCGTCTTCTTCGCGGTCTCCGCCTTGGAGCGGCGGCGGATGTCCGCACCGTGAGCGCGCTTGTAGGTCTGGATGTCCTTGAAGCGACCCTTGCTGTCGCGAACCGCATAGAGCTTCGTGCCGCGCTTGCTGCGGTGCGTAGTGCGTCGCGCCTTCGCCATGGCAGGACCTCCCAAGGGAAAAGGTGCGCCATGTTAGCCTAAATGCGCGCATGCCGGTGACGGCTCTACTCCTCGTCGTTCTCGCCGCGGGCGTCGAGGGCGACCGGTTCCTCGACATCGCCGCCCTCGATCCCACGATCCATCTCGACGTCCGCTACGCGACGCCGGCGAACTTCCTCGGCACGGCGCTCTACCCGGAGGCGCGCGCTCTCCTGCGCGAGGACGTCGCCCGCGCGCTCGTGCGCGCCCACCGCGGTCTGGCCGCGGAGGGACTGGGCCTCCTCGTGTTCGACGCCTACCGCCCGTGGTCGGTCACGAAGCGGATGTGGGACCTGACACCTCCCGGCAAGCGGGGCTTCGTCGCCCGCCCCGAGCGGGGCTCGAACCACAACCGCGGCTGCGCGGTGGACGTCTCGCTCTACACGCTCGTCGACGGCCGCGAGGTCGAGATGCCGAGCGCGTACGACGAGATGAGCCCGCGTGCGGCCGCCTCCTACGCGGGAGGAACGACGGAGGCGCGAGCCGCTCGCGACCGCCTGCGTGGGGCGCTGGCCGCGGAAGGCTTCGCCGTGGAGCCGCACGAGTGGTGGCACTTCAACCATCGGACCTGCCGCGTCTACCCGATCCTGGACCTCCCGTTCGACCGTCTGCCCGGTCAGTCCGCGGATATGCGGTAGAGAGCCTTCTTCCCCCGCAGGTACATCTCGCCGTCCACGAGCGCGGGCGAGGCGTCGAAGCCGTCGTCGAGAGTGCTCCGGGCGAGGACCTCGAAAGTCGGGGCCGCGCGCAGGACGGCCGCGGCGCCGCTGCGGCCCACGACGTAGACGCGCCCGTCCGCTCCCACCGGCGAGGCGTAGACGCTCTCCACACCCTCGATCCGCTCGCTCCACTGCTTCTCGCCTGTCCGGGCGTCGAGGCGGGTGAGGATCCCGGAGTTCGACTTGAGGAAGTAGAGCGCGCCCTTGTAGAGGAGGGGCGAGGGGACGTAGGGAGTGTCGCGGTCGTAGCTCCAGGCGATGGCGGGTGGGCCGTCGAGGCTCCCCTTCGCCTGGTCGAGGCGCACCGCGAGGAGCATGTTCCCGCGGAAGCCGCTCGCGAGGTAGACGAAGCCGTCGCCGGCCACCGGCGAGGGGATCGCGTTGTCCGTCATTCCTCCCGCGTCCCAGAGCGGCTCTCCGGTCTCGAGGTCGTAGCTGCGGATCCGTTTGGTGGCGCTCGTGACGACCTGGGCGCGGCCGGAGTAGGCCACGACGAGCGGAGTCGCCCACGAGGTGCGCTCGTCGCGCTCGCGCCGCCAGAGCTCGCGGCCCGTCCTGGCGTCGAAGACGACCGTGAAGGACGGGCCCTCGTTGTCCCAGTTCACGACGACGCGATCGCCGTAGAGGACGGGCGAGCTGCCCTCGCCGAAGCCGAGCTTGATCTTCATCTCGCCGAGCTGCTTCTGCCAGACGACGCCGCCCTCGTGGTCGAGGCAATAGAGGCCGTAGGAGCCGAAGGAGGCGACGACACGCTCGGCGTCCGCGGTCACGGAGCCGGAGGCGAAGCTGCCGTCCTTGTGCGTGCCCTCGTGGGGCACGGCCTCCTTGAC
>JBKPBQ010000477.1:0-4385 GCA_046726955.1 Acidobacteriota bacterium | reverse complement strand
GGATGAACAGACATGCAGGTCTGTTCATCTCGACTGGCCGAGGCTCAGGCAATCGTTGAGCAGGAAGCTCAAGAACGCTCAGGAGCCTTCCGCTTCCCGGCGAATCGCCTTCCAGAGAGCTTCCACGTGCTCGCGCTCCGTGGCAATCGAGCCGACAGAGACGCGGACCATCCAGCGGCCGTCCAGCAGAGCGGGCGTCAGGTAGGCGGCGCCGGATCGGTTGACGCGCTCTGCCCAGCCGAGGGTGTGGCGGTCGAGCGCGTCGCCTTCGAGGCCCGGCGGGTCGTGGCGGAGACACAGCGTCTGGAGAGGGACCGGCGCGAGGACGCGCCAGTTCGGGGCCGCCTTGACCTGCGCCTCCAGCCAGCGCGCGTTCTCGAGGTCACGGCGCAGCCGGCGCTGAAGGCCTTCGACGCCCTGCTCGCGGACGAGGCACCACAGCTTCAGCGCTCGGAAGCGGCGGCCGAGGGGGATGCCCCAGTCGCGCAGGTTCTTGACCTGCGCGTCCACGCCCGACCGGAGGTAGCTGGGGTTCGTGCTCATCACGCGCACGAGGTGGTCGGAGTCGCGCACGTAGTAGAGCGAGCAGTCAAAGGCCGCGCCCAGCCACTTGTGGGCGTTGAAGACAAGCGAGTCTGCCTCCTCGATCCCCTGCCACATCCAGCGGCACTCCGGCAGGATCATGGCCGAGCCTGCCATCGCCGCGTCCACGTGCACCCAAAGGCCGTGCTCGCGCGCGACGCGGGCGATCGCGTCCACGGGGTCGAGCGCGGTCGTGGTGGTGGTGCCGGTGGTGGCGACCACGGCACAAGGGCGCCGCCCCGCGGCGACGTCTTCGCGCACGGCGGCCTCGAGAGCCTCCACGCGCATCGCGTAGCGCGCGTCTGCGGGGATCGTGCGGACGTGGCTGCGGCCGAAGCCGGCGAGGAGCGCCGCCTTTTCGACCGAGCTGTGGCTGTGGGCGGAGACGTAGACGACGAGCGGAGGGGCTGCTCCCTGCAGGCCCTCCTTCGCCAGCGCGTAGCCGGAGGTGCGCTCGCGCGCGCAGATGAGGGCCACGAGGGTGCAGGACGACGCGGTGTCCTGGATGACCCCGCTCCAGCTCTCGCCCAGTCCCACCATCTGGCGGGCCCAGTCCGTCACCACCTCCTCGACCTCGGTCAGCGCGGGGCTGCTCTGCCAGGACAGCCCGAGGACACCGAGACCGGTGCTCAGGTAGTCGCCGAGGACGGAGGACAGCTCGCCATTCGACGGGAAGTAGCCGAAGAAGGACGGGTGCTGCCAGTGGGACAGACCCGGAAGCACGATCTCGCCGAGGTCGCGCAGGATCGCCTCGAATCCCTCCGGCGAGGCGGGGGGATGGGTGGGAAGCCGCGCGCGCACCGAGCCCGGCGCGACCGGCGACATCACGGGCAGCGTCCCGACCTTCTCGCGGTAGTCCGCGATCCAGTCCACGACCTGGTGACCGAGACGACGGAATTCTGCGGGAGTCATGGCGCCGTATGGTAGCGCGTCGGCGGTCTCGCGACCCTTGGGTTAGCATGGCCGCATGGAGAGTGCTGCGTCGCGCGGACCGTGGGCCCTCGTGGTCGCCGTGCTCGGCGTCGTCGCGATCGTCGCCGGCGGCGGCCTCTACCTCGTGAAGCGCACCGCGGACATGCCGGGCGAGGTCGCCGAGCAGGGCCGCAAGGTCCTGAAGGACCTGCAGTCGATCGCCGCTGCCTTCCAGCAGGGGACGGTGACCACCACCTTCACGAGCTACGCCACCGAGGTGAGCGGGAGCGCCTTCTTCCAGTTCGCGACGCTCAAGCAGGTGGAAGCTTTCGAGCGGCGCGACACCTCGACCGTCCTCTGGGGCCAGCTCGCGCTGCCGGACGTCGTGGTCGAGGCGCGCGCCCCCGTCGAGTACACGTACTACCTGGACCTCAACAAGTCGTGGTCGCTGCGCCTCGAGAAGGGGATCGTCTGGGTCACCGCTCCCCGCATCGAGTGGAACACCCCCGCGATCGACGCCTCCGCCATCCGCTTCCAGGTCCGGGAAGGAAGCGTCTTTCGCGACGAGAACCTCGCGATGGACCACCTCCGGGCCGGCCTCACCGAGATGGCGCGCATGAAGGCGCAGCAGAACGTCGCGCTCGTGCGCGAGGTCGGCCGCCGGAAGACGGAGGAGTTCGTGGAGACGTGGCTCGTCCGCGGCTTCAGCGACGGCGGCTCCTACCGGGCGAAGGTCGTCTTCGCGGACGAGCCCGCCGCCCTTCCCTCTCCGCAACCCGCCACTCCAAAGCCCTGAGCCTCCGCTACCCGAGGGCCCGCCTCGCCGACGTGGT
The DNA here is from genome assembly GCA_046726955.1 of Acidobacteriota bacterium. Taxonomy (GTDB): domain Bacteria; phylum Acidobacteriota; class Vicinamibacteria; order Fen-336; family Fen-336; genus CAVPGH01. The sequence goes on along the minus strand of JBKPBQ010000477.1, from coordinate 2,058 downwards.
GGACGACTACCACGGCACGCGCGTGGCCGACCCCTATCGCTGGCTCGAGGAGGCGGATTCGCCGGAGACCGTGCGCTGGGTGACGGAAGAGAACGCCCTCGTGCGCGAGTACGTGGACGGGCCGGCGCGCGACGCGATCCGCCGCCGTCTTGCCGAGCTCTACGACTACCCGCGCCTCTCCGTCCCCGAGCTCCGGGGCGGGCGCTACTTCTACTTCCGCAACACCGGGCTGCAGGACCAGTCGGTCCTCTTCGTGCGCGAAGACGGACGAGAGCGCGTGCTCCTCGACCCGAACACGCTCTCCGAGGACGGGACGGTCGCTCTCACGCTGGCCGCGCCCACGCGGGACGGCCGGCTCCTCGCCTACGCGATCTCCAGGAGCGGCAGCGACCGGCAGGAGATCCTGGTGCGCGACGTGGAGACGGGGCGCGACCTACCCGACCGCGTGCTCTGGGCGAAGTTCACGGGGATTTCCTGGACGCCGCGCAACGAGGGCTTCTACTACACGCGCTTTCCGGAGCCGGGCACGGTGCCTGCCGGCGACGAGAGCTACTTCGGCAAGGCCTTCTACCACCGACTGGGCCGGCCGCAGGAGGAGGATGCGCTCGTCTACGAGCGCCCCGAGGACAAGGAGCTCTTCCCGTCGGCGGCGGTGACGCGCGACGGACGCTGGCTCGTCCTCTCGACCGCAAAGGGCGCGAGCGGAAAGGCCGAGATCCGCGTGCGCGACCTCCGAGCGCCCGAAGCCGCGGACAAAGCACTCTTCACGGGATTCGAGCACGACGTGAGCTTCGTGGAGGAGGTGGACGGCCGCTTCTTCTTCCGGACCGACGAGAAAGCGCCGCGGGGGCGCGTGGTCGCGGTGGACGTCGCGAAGGGCGGCGTTCCGGTCGAGATCGTGGGCGAGGGGAAGGACAAGCTCGAAGCCGTGGCCATAGTCCACAACATGCTAGTCGCCCACCGCCTGCGCGACGCCAGCAGCCGCCTGGAGCTCCACGACCTCGAGGGGCGGCTCATCCGCGAGATCCCGCTGCCGGGACTGGGCACGATCGCGGGGATCACCGGGGAGCCCGACGATGACGAGGCGTTCCTCGCCTTCACCTCCTTCACGGAGCCCTCGACACCCTATCGGTGGGACTTCGCGGCCCAAGCGCTCACGCGCTTCGAGGAGAGTCGGGCGCAAGGAGACGCGCCGCGCTACGAAGCGCGGCAGGTCTTCTTCGCGTCGAAGGACGGCACGCGCATCCCGATGTTCCTCGTCCACCGCCGCGGCCTCGAGCCGGACGGGCGGAGGCCGACGCTGCTCTACGGCTATGGCGGCTTCAACATCAGCCTCACGCCGTCCTTCAGCCCCGCCCTCCGCGTGTGGCTGGAGCGGGACGGCGTCTTCGCCGTCGCGAGCCTCCGCGGCGGCGGCGAGTACGGAGAAGCGTGGCACGAAGCAGGAATGCTCGACCGGAAGCAGAACGTCTTCGACGACTTCGTGGCCGCCGCCGAGTGGCTCGTCTCCGAAGGCTGGACGACGCCGGCGAAGCTCGCCATCCAGGGCGGCAGCAACGGCGGGCTGCTCGTGGGAGCGGCCATGACGCAGCGGCCGGATCTCTTCGGGGCCGTCGTGTGCCAGGTGCCGGTCGCGGACATGCTCCGATACCACCGCTTCACGGTGGGCCGCTTCTGGATCCCCGAGTACGGCTCCGCGGAGGACGCGGAGCAGTTCGGGATCCTCTACCGCTACTCGCCGCTCCACAACGTCAGGGACGGGGTGGACTACCCGGCGACGCTCGTGATGACGGCGGACACCGACGACCGGGTGGACCCGGGCATGGCCAAGAAGTTCGCGGCGCGGCTGCAGGCGGTGACCGACGGACGGCGGCGGCCCGCGCTCATCCGGGTGGAGACGAAGGCCGGACACGGCCTGGGCAAGCCGGTGGGCAAGCAGATCGACGAGCAGGCCGACGTCTATCGCTTCCTGCTGCGGGCCCTCGGCGAGGAGCCCTGAAGCCGCGCTTAGGAGCCCCCGACCTTCCGGGGCGAGCTCATCCGCTGGAAGCTGCGCGT
>JBKPBQ010000476.1:0-10770 GCA_046726955.1 Acidobacteriota bacterium | reverse complement strand
GTTCCAGGTCTGGGAAGGCGGCGGCGAGTACAACGTGGCTCGCGGCCTCAAGCGCTGCTTCGGTCTCGACACGGCGGTCGTCACGGCCCTCGTGGACAACCCGGTGGGGCGCCTCGTGCAGGACCTCATCTACCAGGGCGGCGTCGACCAGTCGCATCTCAAGTGGGTGGCCGACGACGGCGTCGGCCGCGCCGCCCGCAACGGCTTGAACTTCACGGAGCGCGGCTACGGCGTGCGCGCCGCCCTCGGCTGCTCCGATCGCGGGCACACCGCCGTCTCGCAGCTGAAGCCCGGCGACATCGACTGGGACATCGTGTTCGGCAATGAGGGCGCGCGCTGGCTGCACACCGGCGGGATCTTCGCCGCTCTCTCCGACACGACGCCGCTCGTGGCCAAGGAGGCGATGACCGCGGCCCGCCGCCACGGTACCCTCATCTCCTACGACCTCAACTACCGCGCGTCCCTCTGGAAGACGATCGGGGGACAGAAGCGCGCGCGCGAGGTGAACCGCGAGCTCGCTCCGCTCGTGGACGTCATGCTCGGCAACGAGGAGGACTTCACGGCCGCCCTCGGCTTCGAGGTCGAGGGGCTGGACCTCTCGGCCTCAAGCCTGGATCCGTCCTCCTTCAAGAAGATGATCGAGAAGGCGGTCGGCGCTTTCCCGAACTTCAAGGTCGTGGCCACGACGCTCCGCCACGCGACGACCGCGACCCGCAACGGCTGGGGCGCCGTCGCGTGGTGCGAGGGGCAGTTCTACCAGGCCCCGAACCGCGAGGACCTCGAGATCCTCGACCGTGTGGGCGGCGGGGACTCCTTCGCCTCCGGTCTCGTATACGGCTTCCTCGCGGGCAAGGGCCCGCAGTGGGCCGTCGAGTGCGGGGCCGCGCACGGGGCGCTCGCCATGACGACGCCGGGCGACACCACGATGGTGACGCTCGCGGAGGTCGAGCGCGTGATGAAGGGAGGGACCGCGCGGGTCTCGCGCTAGCGCGGCTTTCCAGGAGAGCACATGGACAAGCAGGAGGTGATGGCCCGGATCCGCGACGTGGGCATCGTGCCCGTGATCCGCGCCGAGTCGGCGGACGAGGCGGGGCGGGTGATCAGCGCGATCCGCGCAGGCGGGGTGAGCGTCCTCGAGATCACGATGACCGTGCCGGGCGCGGTGTCCCTGATCGCCGACGTCGCCCGGCAGTTCGGCAACGACGCGGTCGTGGGCGCGGGCACCGTGCTCGACGCCGACACGGCCCGCGCCGTCATCCTCGCCGGCGCCCGCTTCGTGGTGTCGCCTTCTTTGGACGTCGCCACGATCGCCTGCTGCCGGCGCTACAGCGTCCCCGTGATGCCGGGCGCTCTCACGCCCACCGAGGTCGTCGCGGCCTGGCAGGCGGGCGCGGACATCGTGAAGGTGTTCCCCGCGAACGCGGTGGGCGGCGCGAGCTACATCAAGGCGCTGAAGGCCCCCCTGCCCCAGATCGAGCTGTGCCCCACCGGCGGCGTCTCGCTCGAGACGGCCGCCGATTTCATCAAGGCGGGAGCGTGCGCGCTCGGCGTGGGCAACGACCTCGTGGACCTGAAGGCGCTGCGCGCGGGGCAGTCCCAGGCCATCACGGACAAGGCGAAGCGCTTCGTGGAGATCGTGAAGACAGCCCGGGGCGCCTAACGGCTCTTCGGCGTTACCGTCCTACCCATTCTGGAATGGGTAATCGCGTAACGCGCGCGCTTACTTCCCGCGGATCTTCGACGCTGCCTCCTGCATCGAGGCCACGAGTCTGGTCTCGCGTTCCTTGAGGGCCGGCGCGCTCGTCGCGCGCGGGCCCGCCTTGCTCAGGCGGTCGAGCTCCGGCAGCGCCTCGCGCGCGGCCGGGCCCATCTTCGCGAGGCCGTCCACGATCTGCTCGCGGACGGCGATCGCCGTGTCCTTGTCGCGGAGCGCGCCGGCGAGTGAAGGCACGGCTCCCTTGCCGATCGCGAGGAGTCGCTGGGCGGCGAGCGCCTGCTCGCCCGCGTTCTTCTCATCGAGCTGCAGCGCGAGCTCGTAGAGCTCGTCCGCGGACTTGGAGGCGGCGGCCGCCGCCTTAGGCGGGCCGAGGAGCGCTTCGCGCAGCGGGCCCACGTCGACGCCTTTCTTGGCGGCGAGGCCGGCGAAGAAGCGGGCCTTGTAGTCGTCGCCGCTGCGGAAGTAGCACCAGGCGGTGCCGAGCATCGCCTCGCCGTCGAGCTTCGGGTTCACCTGCGAGACGCGCTCGTAGGCGGTGACCGCCTTCGCCCACTGCCCGCCCGCGCGGTAGGCGAGGGCGATTCCGAGGGCGGCCTTGGCGTTCTTCGGATCGAGCTTCAGCGCCTTCTCGTAGGCGGCGACGCTCTCGGCCACGCGTGGAGGGCGGAAGTGGCGGTAGAGCCAGCCGAGGTTGATGAAGGACCCGGCGTCGGATTGCCCGTCCGGCCGCGCGACGACCTTCTGCAGGACCTGCAGTCCCTCGTCGAGGCGGCCGTCGTACCCGAGGAAGAGGCCGTAGTTCGCGAGGTAGGCGACGCTCTCGGGCTCGAGCGCGACGGCGCGGCCGTAGGCATCCGCGGCCAGCTTCAGCTCGCCCACGTTGTAGGCGGCCGTGCCGAGCGCGGCCTGCGCCTCCGCGACGCCAGGGAGCGCGGTAGTAGCGGCGTCGAGCGCGGTCTTCGCCCCGTTCCAGTCCTCCTTCTTTAGGAGCAGCCGGCCGAGCAGGAGCTGCGCTTCGCCCGAGGCCTTGGCCTCGTCGGAGAGCGCGTTGAAGCCGGCAGTCGCCGCCGTCGCGTCGCCCTGGCGCAGCATCAGCCCGAGCGCGGCCACGCTGGGCGCAGGCCAGGAGGGATCGAGTCCGCCCGCCTCGGCGTAGGTGGAGGCGGCTTCCGCGAGCTGTCCGCGGCTCTCGAAGACGCGTCCGAGCGTGAGCTTTACGGCGGGGTTCTTCGGCTCCAGGAAGACGCCCTGCTGGACCGCGGCCACGGCTTCGCTCGCCTTGTCCGAGGGATCCTGCGCGAGGTGGGCGAGGGCGAGCGCGGCCTGGGCCTCGCCCGAGTGAGCGTCGGCCTGGGTCGCCGTGTGCGCGGCCTCGAGAGCAGGACCCGCCTTGCCCTGAGCGGCGAGGGCACGGGCGAGGCCGCTCTGCGCGGCGGCCGAGCGTGGCTCGATCTCGGCGGCGCGCTTGTAGGCGGCCTCCGCTTCCTTGTCCAGGTGCGCCGCGAGGAGCGCGTCACCCTGGGCGAGGTGCGCCGCGCCGGAGCTGGCGCCGGCCTTCACCGCCTTCTCCGCCGTCTCGCGAGCCGCGGGAAGGCCCAGCCGCGCCTGCGCCCGGGCGAGCGCGGCCAGGCTCGCGGCACCGCCTTCCGCCTGCACCGCCTGCTGGGCGAGGGCGAGCGCGTCGCCTGCCTTTCCGGTCCGCAGCGCCATCGACGATCGCGCGGCGAGCACACGCGACTTCACCGCCGGGCTCGCGGAAGCCGAGAGCTCGCCCGCCTTGCCGAGGGCTGCGCTCGCGTCGTCGAGCTTCCCGAGCCTCGTCAGCAGCAGCGCGAGCGCGAGCTGCGGCTCCGGGTCCTTGGCCGCCTGCGCCGCCGCCTTCTGGAGGATCTTGACCGCCTCGTCTTCCTTGCCCTTGGCGAGCTGGGCCTCCGCCTTCGCCACCGCCTCGTCGAGCTTCTTGTCGGCCCGTGCGGGCTGCGCCGCTCCCGCGACGACGAGCGCGGCCACGGCGAGAGAGAGCCGCATCCTCACCTCCGCCGGAGAGTGTACAGGACACTTCCCGCGGCGGCGGACGTCAGCCGAGGTCGACGGCCTTGATCGTCGTGCGGTCGCGGAGGAAGAGCTGCGTGCCCACGAGGCTGGGCGCCGTCCACGAGCGTCCGTTCAGGACCTGCGCCTTGGCCAGGACCTTGAGCCCGTCCGTGCCCGGAGTCGCGATCGCCAGGACTCCCTGCTCGTCGAGCAGCACGAGCTTGCCGTCGGCGGCGACCTGCGTGGCGCGGCCGAGCTGCCGGTCCTGCCAGAGGACCTTGCCCGTGGCCACGTCCATCGCCACGAAGAACGCGGGGCCGAAGTCGCCGGACGATCCGTACACGACGCCGCCGAGCCGGATCGCGTCGCCGAAGTGCAGCCGCATCTTGCTCGAGAACCAGAGCTCCTCTACCGCCGTCGTCAGGCTGCCGGTGCGGCGGAGCCGCAGGGCGCGGCTCCCCCCGTCGTAGGCGGAGGAGACGAACAGCACGTTGCCGTCGCCCCACACCGGCGTCGAGATGTTGAGGTTGTACTGCGTGCGGTGCGGGTGCTTCCAGTAGAGCGGACCGCCGTTCGGGTCGACGCCGGCAACCCCGTCGCCGTGGAAGAGCACGAGCTGCTCCTGACCGTCCACGTCGATGAGGACGGGCGAGGCGGGAGCGATGTCGAACGTGTGGTTCTTCCACGCGACCTGGCCGTCCTTCTGCCGGAAGGCCACGAGCGCCTGCCCGGCCCCGCCCACGGGGAGGATCACGTTTTCGCCGTAGGCGAGCGGGCTCGGCGCGTAGCCGCGTCCGTGTACCTGCCCGCCCATCTCGCCCCAGAGGTCCTTCTTCCAGACGACGCGCCCCGTCTTCTTCTCGAGCGCGTGGAGCTTGCCCGTGGAGCCGACGGCGAAGACGAGGTCACCCGCGACGAGAGGTGTCGCGTTAGGTCCCGGACCGTAACCGGTGTCCATCCCGGAGAGGATGGGCGCCTCGTAGACGTGCTCCCAGAGCGTCTTGCCCGAAGCCGCGTCGATCGCCGTCACCACTTCCGGCTGCGAGCCAGTGAAGCGCGAGACCATCGTGCTCAAGAAGCCCTTGACGGGACGGTACTGCGTGTAGAGGACGCCGTTCTCCACGGCGATCCCGGAGTAGCCCTCGCCGAGCGGACGGCTCCAGAGCTCCTTCGGTCCCGACGCCGGCCACGACGCGGCGAGGCCGCGCGAGTCGGCCTTGAAGTCCCTCGTCGGCCCGCCCCACTGCGGCCACCCCGTGGCTGTGGCCGACGCTCCGCCCGTCACGCTCGAGACGAGGGCCCCCGCGATCGCTGCTCGCCGGATCCAACGCATTGTGCGCTCCTGGGGCCCCCGCCCGGACCTTTCCGTAGCTTACGCCGAGGGCCCGTCAGTGCAGGCGAGTGTCGATGCTCATGCGTCCGCCGGTCGCGCTCGCGAAGTAGGGCTCCCAGGCGGCGCGGATGCGATCGAGCTTGTCGAGCGACGTCTGGTCCGCGGAGCGGCCGGCGCTCACGATGTAGACGAAAGCCTGTCTGAAGAGGCGAGGCGAGCTGCTCGCGGAGGGATCGCGGGGGCCGACGGCGGCGATCACGTCCGCGATCGTCACGTCGTGCCGCGTCCCCTGGAAGGTGACGCCGCTCTGGGGCGCGCTCTCGCGCGTCTGGCTCGCCCGCGGGTTGTCGACGAAGAAGAAGGGCGGGACCTCGCTCGCGTCGACGAGTCCCATTGCATAGAGGTCGAGCGCGGAGTAGCGCAAGTCTGCCCCCACCGTCCGGAACGAGCCGCCCCCCTGGTCCTGGATGTCGTTGCCTTCCATGAAGGAGGCGTCGGAGTCGAGGAAGAAGCTCCAGTGGACGAGATCGCGGCCGAGCAGTCGGTCGGACGAGGCGCCCGTGGCGTCGCGGAAGCGGAGTGTCGCCAGCCACCGGTGGCCCGTCTCGTGGCCGAGCAGGGCAAGCGTCGTGTTCTCGCCCACACCCGGCACCAGGGCGGTGGGATCCGCGGGGTACTTCGTGATGCGGTCCATCACGAGGACACTCGACAGCTGCCCGCCGCTGCCGAGCTCGCTCGAGTCGTCGAACGTGTCGGAGCCGAGCCCCTTGATCGAGTTCGAGAACGTGCTCTCGTAGGCGAAGGTGTCGCGGGTGACGACGCCGGTGTCCGTCCAGAAGACGAGCTGGTCGTAGGAGTCGGCGTGGCTCTGGTAGAAGAGCTGGGATGCGGCCACGACGTCGATGTCGGCGGAGGCGGCGAAGCGCTCGCCCACCGCGGCCGTTCCGCCGCTCGTCGGTCCCGCGCCCGCGAGGTCCACGGAGGCGAACCCGCTCGTCGCGCCGGGGGAGACGGCCACGATCGCGTCGCCCAGAGAGACGCTCCCGAACTTCACCTCTACCGAGCCGTCGGCCAGGAGGCTCGTCTGCGCGGTCACGGTGGACGTGGAGTCGAAGCCCGGGACGGCGCACCAGGTCACGGTCAGCACATCGGAGCCGTTGGCCACGAAGATCCCGCCACCCTTGGAGGGGTCGAGGTCGGCAAAGAAGGGCGCCACGCGCGGCGGGCCGGCGAGGAGGCGGCCGAGCCCGCGCTCGTCCTGGGCGGTGTCGCTCTTCCCGAAGGTCACGTTCCCGTCGGAGTTCACGAAGGCCGCGGTCTGGCCCTGGCCGAAGAACGGGAACGAGAACGTCGTGGTCACCGCGAACGTGTCGTCGTCACCGAGGCGGAGCCGCGTCCCCAGGTCGCCGCGGAAGGTCGCGTCGGTGCGCGCCACGTCGTAGCCGCTCCGGCCGTTCGGCTGGAAGCGGATCCCCTGCCCCGCGAGGTTGAAGAGGTTGGGGCTGACGATCAGCCGGCCGTCGTCCTGGAGCACCGCGATGTCGCCGACGTCGGCGGACGCGGTGGCGCCGACGTCGGTCGACTGGGCCCGCGCTCCCTGGGGCGCGGCCCGGTGGCCGAACAGGAAATCGCGCGGGTCGCGCTTGTCGGGCCCGAGGCCTCCGTGCGCCTTTCCCGGAGCGAGCGAGCGCACGGAGACGGTCGCGTCGGCCGACGCGGCGAGGGCCGCCGAGCAGGGGCTGGCGGTGACCGGTGCGCTCGGGGAGGGGGAGGGACTCGACGAGCTGCTGTTGGATCCCCCGCAGCTCGGGAGAAGCGACAGGGCGATGAGAACAATCAGCGGAAACGACGCCTCGACGGGGCGGCGGGTCGGGAGCGGCTTCATCTGAGCCTCCAGGCGCGGGCCGCCCCCCGACGGCTCCAACATCTTCAGTCTAGCGGGAGTTATCGTTTGGTTTCAGGAGAGTCCAGATCCACCCGCCCAGCGTCGCTACCAGGACCGGGTACGCACCGAAAGGCAGCGGGGACGTCATGGGCGTGATCGGCGCGCCGGCGAAGATCTGTAGCGCGGTCGCGGCGAACAAGAGCGCAGCAAGCAATCCGATGGCCCGGATCGCGAACGGGAAGACGGGAGCGACGCCGATCAGGACGAGGGCCAGGGCCCACAGGCTGATCCCTGCTCCGAAGGAGGGTGTGCTCGCGGCCAGCTCCATGGCCGCACTCGAAAGAATGAGCCCTTGGCCAACCGCAAACACGAGAAACCCGGAAGCGACGAAGTCCTGCCCCCTGCGATAGAACCCGATCGTCAACAACGCGGAGGCCATGACGAGGCCGACGCCGTCGATACCCCACGCGAGGCCTCGCAGGGAGGGCGACGGTGCGAAGGATCCCGCCATCCCGAGGATTCCACCCACTGCCAGCCCGCACGACGCAACCACTCTCAGGCGCCTGTCTTCCATTGCTTCATTCCCTCGCTGGCTCGCGTTCAATCGTCGGTACTTCAATGAAATGTTTCCGACGCAGTCTTGGGTTCGCCGCAGGCATCCGGATCACCACCTTCGCAGGCTCGAGTGAGCAGGGTACGTATGAGTTCCGGCGGGTAGTCACCAAGCTTTCCCGATTCGAGATGTTTGGCCAGAACTCGGCAAGGAAATCCGCTCACTCGATCGCACGCGGCCTCCAGGTAGCGGCGTCCTTCCGCGAAAGCAGGCGGAGTCGTCGATTCGAGCATCAGCCGTCCAACCATTCCGCATGCGAACGGCTCTTTGGCCGCGCAAGCCTTCTCGAACGTCCGCCGGGCACAAGCAAGCTGATCGTCTGAATGTTCTCCCGCCCAGATCCCGGCGGCGTAGTTCGTACAGGCACTCGCCGAGCCGAGAAGGCAGGCGCGGTGGTAGAGGCGCACGGCCTCTTCTCCGGTGCCGGAGTCCTTTTCTGCAGCGTACGCCATCGCGAGGCAAGAGGCGGCGTCCCCGGCGACGCACTTGGCGCTGCACACCGAGTCGTCCGCTGCGCAGGAGGAGGAGACCGTCAGGAGACGCAGATCGCTGATCAAGTCCGCAATACAGGCTTCTGCACTCGGCGCGGGGCCGGCCTCGGACCTTGGTTGCGTGCATCCGGGCGATATGGCCGTTACGGAGGTAGCAGCGACTGTTCCAATCATCACCCAACGACGCACCGAGCGGTCCCTACTCCGGCTCATCTTTGACCCTTGACGCGCTGTCGCGCCCCACACCACTCCTGGTTGTTAACCGGAAGCGTCTACCTTTTCGAGGGAGGTTCCCTGGTCAGCTTCATCTCGTTGTTCTGCGGCGCTGCGCCGATGTCATGACCGCACTGTCAACCGCGACACGATAGCGTTACTGCGCGCCATGAAGTCACTCGGCGGCTCTGCTGCCAAATACCTGCTGTACGTGATGGACACGACTCTACCCGGCCGACCCAACACCGTAACGCGTGCCTGGAGTGGCTGACTTGGATCGGCAACCATGAACGTGACGTCCACTCTGCCGTCCGCCTGCTGAGTCTCCAGGTCACTGAAGGTGATGTGCGCACCGGACAAACTTCGGAATGCCTCCTGACGTAGGCGGACGAGATCCAAGACGGCCAAGAATAGCGTAGGCGTGTCGAGAGGGTGCTTTGCGCGATTCGCCACAAGAGTCACTTGATCTCGCTCCTCCGCTCTCTCGAACGCCAGATGCGTGCGCTCGTGCGCTTCAGTCCATTTGCCCGGAAGAGTGAGAGCGAGGTCCTCGTCCGAGTACCTGGTATCCCGTCCGCCGAACCAATTACTCACCACCTTCGCCGCGCGTCAGCTTCATCCGGTTGTTCTGCGGTTCATTCTTGTTGTGATCGTTAGCGACAAGACACCTCCCGAAGCTTCCGGCCCGGACCACCGCCTATGAGATCTGGCAAGTCCTCTTGAATGATCGTAGGCCGGCATACGCGGAGAATCGAGATGCTCACAAGGAGTGGCGTCCCGCGTGGATAAAAGATGCTCCCGCTCGGCGCGGCTTCGTACGTATTGCCAAGAGCATTGCAGTTCTGCGTTTGGTAACCCTGCTGGACGGAACTGGTATCGAGACAGCTGGAGTCCGTGACCTGAACCCGACGACTCCCGCCCTCCCGCATTCCCGCCATCGCTCCGACCAGAGCTGGCGAAACGTAGCCGAAGGTGTAGGTGCCCGGTGCAGTGCCGGCCGAGTGGAGAAAGCGAACGCGGCCGCTACCAGCCGGACTGCCATCGGCTTTGCTGAAGGCCAAGTCTGCCGTCACCATGCGGTCTGGCTGGACAGCACGGCCAGTACCGACGTGTTCTTCAAGGGGTGAGGACAAGACGCCGCCGGTCTGGTCTTCTTCATAGGCCAGGGCCTGTTCGGGGGTCATGTCCTCGGCCTTGCCCACTCCGACATCAGAGTAGCGACATGCTCCCGAAGCAACCGCCAGTACGAAGGCTGCCGCCCCCGACGCCTTCATTCGGCCCCCTCTTGCTGTTCGCAGAACACTGCGGATGAGCTACGAAGGCCGCGCCTCCGAGTTGGCCGGGCGCGGACTTCTCAGCTCCATTGTTCGGCGGCGAAACGATGATGCTCACACCTGCGGCCGTAGCGCGCTACTTCCCGGCTTTAGCCTTCCTAGCAGTCTCTGCCGCGATCTGAGCCCGTTTCCTCTTGCCGGCCACCCAACCCTCGCTTCGCGCGACACCCGACACCTTGTCGTCGGTCCATCCCTGCGTCAGTCCCGCTGGATCGCGTTTCCCGGCGAGGCCGCGCTTGAAGCCTTCGGCCCTGGCTTCGTCCTTGTCCTTCGGCATCGGCACTCCTGGCTATGGGCGGACGATTCCGCATCGAAGACTAACATTACGCCGTAAAGCTGGCTCGGAGCAGGACACCTGTCACTGCGTGCTCCATCCGCGGGGCTACGTCCGCCAAACACTGAGGATAACCCGCGAAGCCCCCATCGCTTGCGCCGGCTTCGTCGGGTTCATACCTATCGTTGGGCGCCGTCGTGGATCACTGAAACTTGATTGTCCCGAAGACCCCGCTCGCCTCGGCAGCCACCTCGGCGGGTGTTGCTTCTGCGGATTTCGCCGAGACCATCGCGATGATCGCCTGACTGCCACTGGCTGACAGCCACACCGAGTAGTTGAACTCCTGACGAGGACCGGCCGCGTCGATTCCGAGCAGGACACCATTGCGCCCAGCCACCGAGAGCTGCTCCTGTCGCAGTGCTGATGAGTCTCCGGTGCCGAGGCTCGAACGAACGTAGTCGACAACCTCGGGAACCTCGAACGACTGTCCCGACGCAGCATTCTCCGCCATGATGACCAGCGCCATCGTCGGCTTCAGCCTGACGTAGGCCAGCCGCGCATTGGGGTTCATCTTCTTCGGATCGACTGCCTCCCAGCCGTGTGGTGGTGCCACACTGAAGCCGAAGTCCACAAGGTCGGCCCGGGGAGCCGCTTGGACGGGCTCCTGTCGGCCCCGGAAGTAGCCTGAGGCTGTGCCCCAACCCATGATGCCAGCCAACCCGAGCCCGATGATGATTCCGAAGATAGCAGGCAGCATGCCGGAGCGGGCCCGACGCACTTGAATGAGGCCTCCGACGCCGAGAGCTGAGGCCCACAAACCAAGAACTGCCACGATCAGAACGGCACCCAGACTCATCTGCCACGGCAGCATAGGGG